>DISF01000042.1 GCA_002421985.1 Roseovarius sp. UBA6217
CCTCGCACAGTTTGCAGGCGATGCACCGCTCCTCGCCATTGGGATAGCGCCTGAGCGCGTGCTCGCCACGAAAGCGCGGGGAAAGCGGGCCCTTTTCGTGCGGATAGTTCAGCGTCGCCTTGGGCGCGAAAAAGTGTTTCAGCCCCAGCTTGAACCCGACAACGAAATCCTTGAGCAGGAAATACCCCGCCGCGCGTCCATAATCCATCTGCGTCATGGCTCAGCCTCCTATCTCAGTCAGTATCTTCTGGTTTTGGGTGGATACCTGTGACGGAAGGGTGAAAAGATCATAAATCAGCACGCACGCCGTCACGATCAGCGGGAACATTAGAAACACGCCAGATAACGTGCACAGAAGGACAAGTATGCCGATACCGCTGCTGCCCAAGTAAAAACGATGGATGCCAAACCCGCCCAAGAAGAACCACAGAAAATATGCAAGGCCGGTAGACTTGCTGCGGGACTGATAGGCCAAGAGCGCCTTGGTATCGGCGTTCAATTTGCCTTTTTCTTCATCCATCGCCTCAGCCCCCAATCGCCCAGCGGGCCCAGAACCCGCCCAGCACTTCGAATTTCGCAAGAAACGCCACGATCACCACCCAGGCCAGCGACATGGGCAGGAACACCTTCCAGCCGATCCGCATGAGTTGATCATAGCGGTAGCGCGGGGTGATCGCCTTGACCATGGCGAAGAGGAAGAAGAAGAACGCCATCTTGGCGATCATCCACAGCACCCCGTCGGGCAGGCCCGGAATGGGCGAGAGCCACCCGCCAAAGAACAAGAGCGAGGTGAGCGCGCACATCAGGAAAATGGCGATATATTCGCCCGCCATGAACAGCAGGAACGGCGTCGAGGAATATTCCACCTGATAGCCCGCCACCAGCTCCGATTCGGCTTCGGGAAGGTCAAAGGGCGGGCGGTTGGTCTCGGCCAGCGCCGAAATGAAGAACAGGAACACCATCGGCAGATGCGGCAGCCAATACCAGCCGAAGAACCCGTAAGCGGTATCCTGCGCCGCCACGATGGCGCTGAAATTGAGCGAGCCGGTGGAGATGATGACACCGATGATGATGAGCCCGATCGAGACCTCGTAAGAGATCATCTGCGCGGCAGAGCGCAGGCTCCCGAGGAAGGGATATTTCGAGTTCGACGCCCAGCCACCCATGATGATGCCATACACCTCGAGCGAGGAGACGGCGAAGACAAAGAGCACCGCCACGTTGATATCCGAGAGCACCCAGCCCTCGTTCATCGGGATCACCGCCCAGGCAAGGATCGCCAGCACAAACGATGTCATCGGCGCGAGCATGAACACGGCCTTGTCGGCCCCCGCCGGCACGACCACCTCCTTGACCACGTATTTGAGAGCATCGGCCACCGATTGCAGCAACCCGTAGGCGCCCACCACGTTGGGCCCGCGCCGCATCTGCACGGCGGCCCAGATCTTGCGGTCGCCATAGACAAGGAACAGCAGCGAGATCATCACGAAGCCGACAATCGCCAGGCATTGCGCGAGGATGAGCACGAAAGTCCCGAGCGGGGTTATCAAGAATTCAGCCATGTGGTCCCAGTCCTCATACCATCGGTATTCCGTTTTCCGCACAATTGGCGGCGACGACTTCTGCGTCGATTGTCTTCAGCCCGCGAGGCAGCGAGGCCGAGATCGTATAAACCGCATCGCCCCGCCAGATACCACCCTCTTGCAACACCTGTGTGCGCACATGCCGCGCGAATCCATAGCCCCGGATGAGCGTGTATTGCGCGGCGGCGCATTCGGCATAGCGCTCCACGTCCACCGCGTCGCGCGCGCCCTCCATGGCGACCCGGAAATTCACCAGATCCCCATCCAGAAGCCGTGTCTCGATGCCCCGATACTCGGGCGCAAAGACAGGCTCTGCCCCGGTCTCGGCACAGCCCGCAAGGGCCAGCGCGCATATGGCGGGCGCGGCCATTCTCACTCCGCCGCCACCGGCGGCACCCGGCGTGCGCGCGCCAGTGCGCTCAGTTCCGCCATCAGCTCGCTGGCGCGCGCAATCGGGTTGGTCAGGTAGAAATCACCGATCGCCGCCTCCATCTGCCCGGCCCCGATCTCGGCTTCGGCCAAGGGTTGCCAGTCATTTTCCGGCACCTCGTCGATGCGCGCCAGATGCGGCACGTCGCCCACCAGCGCGCGGCGCAGCGCGGCAAGGCTGTCCCAAGGCAACGCCCGGCCCAACTCGCCCGAGAGCGCGCGCAGGATCGCCCAGTTTTCCTTGGCCTCGCCCGGCGGGTGGTTTGCGCGCAGCGCAAGCTGCGGGCGGCCCTCGGTATTGACGAACAGCCCCTGCTCCTCGGTCCAGGCGGCACCGGGCAGGATCACATCGGCGCGATGCGCGCCCCTGTCCCCGTGGCTACCCTGATAGATGACGAAGGCCCCGGCCGGAATGTCGATCTCGTCGGCCCCGAGGTTCACGATCACATCCGCGCCATCCAGCGCCGCCGTGATACCGCCTTCGCAGACAGCGCCCACATCCATCGCCCCCACGCGGCCCGCGGCCGTGTGCAGCACCATGAACCCCGCGCCCTGCTTTTCGGCCACCTGCATCGCAAGGCTCAGCACCGCCGCGCCATTCTCGCCCCGCAGCGCGCCCTGCCCCACGATCACCAGCGCGCCCTCGCGCGGCGCGGCCTCCTTCATCAGTCGCATCAGGAACTTGTTGCGCGCGCCCAGTTGCTCGGCCTCGAAGGTCAGATCGGCGGGCTGGCCGACATGCACGATTTCGGCCCCCTTGAGCCACGCCTTGCGGATTCGTGCGCCCAGAACCGGCGCCTCGGTGCCCGGGTCGGTGCCAATGAGCGTGATGCGTTTGGCCTCGTCGATATCCTCGATCCGCGCGGTGCCGACATATCCCGAGCGGTTGCCCGCAGGCAGCGCCGCGCCATCGGTGCGGCACTCGACCACGCCGCCCTGCCCCTCGATGAGCGCCTTCAGCGAATAGGCGGCCTCCACCGGGGCCAGATCGCCCACCAGGCCGGCCAGTTTCGACGCACCCTTGATCGCCGAGGCCGCCGCTGCCAGCGCCTCGGGCCACGTCGCGGGGCGCAGACGCCCGTTCTCGCGGATATAGGGCCGATCAAGCCGCTGCCGCCGCAGCCCGTCCCAGACAAAGCGCGTCTTGTCGGAAATCCATTCCTCGTTCACGCCGTCATGGTTGCGCGGCAGGATGCGCATGACCTCACGGCCCTTCGTATCGACCCGGATATTGGAGCCGAGCGCATCCATCACGTCGATGGTCTCGGTCTTGGTCAACTCCCATGGCCGGGCGGTAAAGGCATAAGGTTTGCTGACCAGCGCGCCCACCGGGCAGAGATCAATGATATTGCCCTGAAGATTGCTGTTGAGCGTCTCACCCAGATAGGAGGTGATTTCCGCATCCTCGCCGCGCCCGGTCTGGCCCATGACATGCAGCCCCGCCACCTCGGTGGTAAAGCGCACGCAGCGCGTGCAGGAGATGCAGCGCGTCATATGCGTTTCCACCAGCGGGCCGAGATCGAGATCCTCGGAGGCGCGCTTGGGTTCGCGGAAGCGCGAGAAATCCACGCCATAGGCCATCGCCTGATCCTGAAGATCGCATTCGCCGCCCTGATCGCAGATCGGGCAATC
>DISF01000057.1 GCA_002421985.1 Roseovarius sp. UBA6217
GATTTGCAGGTGAGCGTGACCGGCAAGGAAAGTCTGCGCGACATGGACGACCGCGAGCTGAAGCTTGTGGTGGACCGGTTGAAGGCAAGCGGGTTTGATGACAGCAAATCGCGAAATATCAAACACAAGCCCGCCCCGCGCGCCGATCTGCGGATGATCCATGTGCTCTGGCGCAAGCTGGGGGAGCGCGGCGCGCTGCGCGATCCCACGCGCGACGGCCTCAACAGGTTCATCCGGGCGCGGTTCGGGGCAAGCTGGGGCTCGGTCCCGGCGGATGTGGACATGCTGCGCGAGTGGCGGCTCATCGACGATGTCATCCAGGCGCTGAAATCGTGGGGCGAGCGGGCGGAGATCGATTTCGACTGGGAGGATCACGCAAGGTGAAAAAGGTGAATACTGACGTGAACAATTCGCGGTCGGAGTTGGAAAACAAACTGATCGCAACCTTGACGGAAATCTGCCGCGCGGCACCCGCCCTGTCCGAGGAGGCGGAGGAGATCAACGTCGCGGACCCGCATGGCGCGCGCTGCGTCTGGCTCATGAAATACCGCGATTTGCAGCGCGTCGCCCGCCGCGCCCTGCGCGATCTGGGGATCGAGGAATGAAAAAGCCCCGCCACCCCGTCACCGATCACGCCGTCCTGCGCTATCTGGAGCGGGTGGAGGGTGTCGATATCGAGGCGATCCGCTGCCGCATCGGGCATCTGGCGGATCGCGGCATCGGGATGGGTGCCTGTGGCGTGGTGAGCGGCGGGTTCGTGTTTCGCATCGCGGATGGCGTGGTGGTGACGGTGCTGCGCCAGAACCTGCCCGCGCAGGGCAAGCGGAAAGGGCGTCGCGGTGGAGCGTGAGCCGTCCTGGGTGGAGGAATTGCGCGCCGCGATGGACCCGGCGGCGGTCGAGCGGTTCCTTCTGCGCGCGGGGGGCATGCGGCTTTACGTGCCCCATGCGCCGCGCCCCGGCAGCCCGCTGATGGCGCTCGGGGGGCGCGATATTGCCAGATGGATATCGGCCCGCTACGCTGGCGAATATCTCGACGTGCCGTCGGGCCGGGCGCAGGCGCGCGACGGGCTGCGGCAGGCGCTGAGTGAGGAACCCGATCTGCCGGTCAACCTGCTGGCCAACCGGTTCGGGGTATCGGCGCGCCGTGTCTTGCAGGTCAAGGCAGAGATGGCGGCGGAGATCGAGCCGCCGCTTCTGGCCGTCATGCGAAGGGCTTCATCTGAATAAGCCGGGCCGCCCCCTCTATCCTGACCGGGAAAGGGGCCGCGCCGATGCAGACAGTCCGACAGATTGCCGAAGAGATCGTTGCCCGCGAGGGCGGGTTTGTCGATCACCCCAATGATCCCGGCGGGGCCACGAATTTCGGGGTCACCATCGGGACCATGCGCGCGCTGGGCCTCGATCTGGATGGCAACGGCGTGGTGGATGTCCGCGACGTGAAGCGGCTCACGCGCGCGCAGGCGGTGGATATCTTCATCGAGCATTACTACACCCGCCCCCGCATCGGCGCACTGCCCGAGGTGTTGCAGCCGAGCGTGTTCGACATGCAGGTCAATGCGGGCGCGAACGCGGTGAAGATCCTGCAACGGCTGGTGAGCGAGATGGGGTTCAGGGCGGTGGCGGACGGCTTGATCGGCCCCGCCACGCTGCGGGCCGTGCAGGCGGCACATGACGCGGCCCCCGATCACATCGCCGATGCCTATGCCATCGCGCGGCGCAACTATTATTTCGCGCTGGCCGACAGCAACCCGCGCCTGCGGGTCTTTGCCCGCGCGCGCTCAGGCGACAAGGGCGGCTGGATCATCCGCGCCGAAGAGTTCATGAGCCCGCGCTACCGGATGACGCAGGCGCAGTTTCGCGAGAGGGTGGCAAAATGGTGACGCGGCTTCTGGGTGCGCTGTTCGGCGCGGGGCGCAATGTGGTGCGGGAGACGGCGGAGGTGTTCCGCCCCAATGCCGAAGCCGTCGATCAGCGCGGGGCCGAGGCGCAGGCGGCGGCGCTGGCGCAGATGGCCGCAGAGTTCGGCGGGGTGCAGGGGCCGTGGGGGCGGTTTGTCGACGGGCTGAACCGGCTGCCGCGCCCGATGCTGGCCTTTGGGTGCATCTTTCTTTTCGGCTCTGCCATGCACGACCCGATCTGGTTTGCCGAGCGGATGCAGGGGCTGGCGCTGGTGCCAGAGCCGCTCTGGGCGCTGATGGGGGCGATTGTGGCCTTCTATTTCGGCGCGCGCGAGCTGCACAAGTTTCGTGGTGCGTCGATGGGCAAGGAGGCCGCGCGGATCATCGCGCAGGCCCCGGACGTGGCGCGCAATATCGAGGTGCTGCGCGCGCTGCGCGCCGACAGCCCCGGTGCCGCCGATCCCGGACCGGATGCCGCAACCACGCTGGCCGCGCTGACCCCGACGGAGAACCCGGCGGTTGCGGACTGGAGGGCGCGGGCATGAGGTGGGTCATTTTGCTGGCGGCGCTGAGTGCGCCCGCCCCGGTGCTGGCGCAGGCCTGTCTGCCGCGCGATGATCTGGCCGAGACGCTGGAGCGGGGATATGACGAGCGGCTGCGGATGCAGGCGCTGACCGCGGGCGGGCGGCTCGTCGAGATGTATCTGGCCCCGTCGGGAAGCTGGACCATCGTTCTTGTGACGCCCGGCGGCATGGCCTGCCCGGTATTGTCGGGCCAGGGTGTCGAGATGGTGGCGCAGCCCGAGGGTGATCCGGCATGATCGACTGGGATCTTGTGATCAAGGCGCTGGGTCTGATCCTGCCCGTCGTCGCGGGCATCTACACCTATGTCGCGACGCGGCGGAAGGATGTCGATGCGGCGTTTCAGGCCAACACTGCCCGTATCGACCGGCTGGACGCGCGGGTGGTGCGGATCGAGGACACGATCGGCGCGATGCCCGGCAAGGACGATATGCACGGGCTGCAACTGGAACTGGTCAAGCAGACCGGGGCGATGAACGAGATGCGCGCGGTGATGGCGGGCAATGCCAAGATCATGGAGCGGCTGGAAATCATCGTCAGCCGCCACGAGACGCATCTTCTGGAAGGGGGAAGGAAATGAGCGATTACAAGGAAGCCCGCATCGCGCCGCTCATTCGCGCGCATGTGCTGCGGTTTCTGGAAAGCCGCCGCGATCACGAGAGCACGGCGGATATCCTCGTCACGGTGATCAACGGCACGCGCGACGGGCTGAGCGTCTATTACAGCGATGTGGTGGAAGAGCTGCGCTGGCTGGAGCGCAACGGCCATGTCACGTTGCAGGGCGGCGATTTCCTGATCGTGACGGCAACCGATCGGGGCCTGCGCATCGCACGCGACGAGGACCGCGATGCAGGGATCGCCTATCCCAGCATGATCAAGGGGGGTTGAACATGCCGCCGCGCCGCAAGGTCGATCTGCTGCCCGAGGAGCTGCGCGCGCGCATCAAGCAGGCGCTGCGCGAGCGGGGTTTTGCGGGCTACGAGGAGCTGACCGCCGAGATCAACGACTGGCTGGAGGAGGCGGGGCTCGAGATCACCCTCGGAAAATCGGCGGTGCATTCCTTCGGGCAGGAATACCAGGAATTTGTGAAGCTGCAGGACGAGGCTGGAAATTGGGCGCGCGACTGGATGTCAGAGCATGACATCTCGGAAGAGGCCGAGCGTCATCGCGTCCTGTTCAAGATGATGACAACCGTCGCCTTCAAGGTGCTGAAAGCACAGGCCAACAAGGATGGCGATGAAATCGACCCGCGCGAGCTGCATTTTCTGGGCCGGATGATGAAGGATGTGATGCAGTCCTCGGGCATCCGTGAGCAGCTTATGGTCAAGGAGCGCGAGCGCATCGCGGCGGAAGCGGCAAAGGCCGCGCGCGACGAGGCCGTGGCGCAGCTTGACAGCGGCGTGGCGACGGGCCGGATCGACGCGGCGGCGGCGCAGGCGGCGCGCGAAGTGATGGGGCTGGCATGATCGCGGATGATGACATGGTGCAGGGCGGCAAGGTTCTGGTGGGCGATCACAACTGGCGCGAGGGGCCGCTCTGGCCGTCGGTCTGTGCCTTCCTCTTTGGCACGCGCGAGAGGTTCACGCATCTGGGGATGCGTTGCACCGTCGCCTGGTGGCGCGGCAAGCCCTATCTGATCGGCCTGCGCGAGGCCCGCCCGTGATCCGCGCGATCGAGTTCCCGGACCCGGCCGAGTTCCGGCGCAAGGCGCTGCCGGGCAGTTTCCATATCGACCTGACCAATGGCGGGCCGCGCGGCGCGGCGTTCTGGTTTTTCTGCCCCTGCGGCTGCGCGGGGCCGCACAGGATCGAGGTCGGGTTTTGTCACAAGCCCAAGCCTGAGCCTTCGTGGTGCTGGAACGGCAAGCTTGCCGAGCCGACGCTGACCCCCTCGGTGCATCAGGCCGTCTGCGGCTGGCACGGCTGGCTGCGCGATGGGTATTGGGAGGCGGTGTGATGGCGGAACAGGCCCTTACCTTCCTGCCCTATCAGAAGCGCTGGCTGGAGGATCGCAGCCGGTTCAAGATCGGCATGTTCACGCGGCGTGGCGGCAAGACCTTTGGCGCGATGGCCGAGGCGGCGGATGACGCGATCCGCGCCGAGATGGCAGGCCAACGCACGCGCTGGACGGTGTTGAGCCGGTCGGAAAACACCGCCAAGGAGGCGATGGAGGATGCGCTCAAACCGATCGTGCGCGGCTTCTGGGCGGCCTATAACCGGCTGGCGCGCGGCGCGGGGCCGGTGTTCGAGGAGGGCGAGTTTCACGCGCCCGAGATGGATGCCGTCTACAAGACCCACGAGGTGCGCTTTCCCGGCGGCTCGCGGATCGTGGCGCTGTCGGCCAGCCCCGATGCCGCGCGCGGCTTTGGCGGCAATCTGATCCTGGACGAGTTCGCCTTTCATCGCGACAGCCGCCGCATCTGGGGCTCGGCCTTTCCGGTGGCCGCGCGGGGCGGGCACAAGATCCGCGTGATCAGCACGCCCAACGGCAAGGGCAACAAGTTCTACGAGCTGATGACCACCGATGACGACACCTGGTCGCGCCATCAGGTGGATATTTACCAGGCCGTTAAAGAAGGGCTTGAAGTCGATATTGATGATCTGCGCGCGGGCATGGCCGACGAGGATGCCTGGGCGCAGGAATTCGAGCTGCAATGGCTCGACGAGGCGGCAAGCTGGCTCGATTACGATCTCATTGCCGGCTGCGAGGCCAGGGGGGCCGGAGACCCGGCGGGCTATACCGGCGGGCCGGTCTTTGTCGGCGTCGATATCGCGGCGCGCAATGACCTTTTTGTGATCTGGGTCGTGGAGCTGGTGGGCGATGTGCTCTGGACGCGGGAAATCATCGCGCGCAAGCGCATCAGCTTTGCCGAGCAGGATCAGCTTCTGGCGGAGGTGTTCCGGCGCTACCGGGTGGCGCGTTGTGCCATCGACCAGACCGGGATGGGCGAAAAGCCCGTCGAGGACGCGCAGCGCCGCTATGGCTCTGTCCGGGTGCAGGGCGTGCTTTTTACCTCGGCGGCCAGGCTCGACATGGCGACCACGCTCAAGGAGCGGATGCAGGACCGCCGGTTGCGCATCCCCGAGGGCGACCCGGTCCTGCGCGCCGATCTGCACGCGATCCGCTCGCGCGTCGGCCCCACGGGCATCCGGCGGCTCATCTCGGATGGCGAGACCGACGGGCACGCTGACCGTTTCTGGGCGGCGGCGCTGGCGGTCTCAGTGGCGGATGGTGGCGAGGGCGTGATCGAATACCGTTCCACCGGCCCGCGCCCGGGCCTTGCGCCCGGGGATTTCACGGGTGCCCTGGGCGGGCGGCGGATGGGCTTTGGCCGGGGCGGCGGCGGCATGGATTTCGGAGGGTTCGCAGATGGCTAGAAAGACCTCGACCATGCGGCTCAGATCGGTGCGGCTGCGCAACCCGATGGAGATGGCCGGGATCGCGAACGGGCGCGACATCACCCGGCCCTGGATCGGCCCGCTGCTGGAGCCCACGGACCCGATCCTGCGCGCGCGCGGCGGCGGCAGTTTCGACATCTACAAGCCGATCCTGACCGATCCGCAGGTCAAATCGGTGATGGCGCAGCGGATATCGGCGGTCACGAGCCGCGAATGGGAGGTGGTGGCGGGCGACGAGAGCCGCGCGGCCGCGCGCGCGGCGGACTGGCTGCGCGACGAGATATCCGCCATGAAGTTCGACCGGCTGACCGAGAAGATGCTCTGGGGCCTCTTCTACGGATATTCGGTGGCCGAGCAGATGTTTCGCCGCGACGGGCAGCTTTGGGGCTGGGAAGACATCCGCGTGCGCGACCGGGTGCGGTTTCGCTTTGACGAGGCGTGTGGCCTGCGCCTGCTGACCATGTCGAACATGCTGGTGGGCGAGGAGATGCCACCCGAGAAGTTCTGGGTGTTCTCCACCGGGGCGGACCATGATGACGAGCCTTACGGTCTGGGCCTTGCGCATTGGCTCTACTGGCCGGTCTGGTTCAAGCGCAACGGCTTGAAACTCTGGCTCATCGCGCTCGACAAGTTCGGGATGCCGACGGCGCGGGGCAAGTATCATTCGGGCGCGACCGAGGAGGACCAGAAGAAGCTGCTTGAGGCCGTCATGGCGATCCGCTCGGAGGCCGGGATCATCATCCCCGAGGGGATGGATATCGAGCTTCTCTCGGCCCCCTCTGGGGCGAGCACGCTCGATTACAAGGCGCTGCACGACACGATGGATGCCGCGATCTCGAAGATCGTGCTGTCGCAGACCATGACGACCGATAACGGGTCGAGCCGGTCCCAGGCCGAGGTGCATCAGGATGTGGGCGACGCCGTCAAGAAGTCCGATGCCGATCTTGTGTGCCAGAGCTTCAACGAGGGGCCGGTGGCGCGGCTGTCGGAGTTCAATTTCCCCGGCGTGGCCCCGCCGATGGTCTGGCGCAAGATGGACGATCCCGAGGACACCTCGGCGGCGGTCGAGCGCGACAGCAAGCTGCACGCGATCGGCTGGCAGATGACCGAGGAGCGGGTGAAGGAGACCTACGGTGACGGCTATGAGCGCGCCGCGACCCCGGAGACGGGCCCCGCGCCGGAGTTCGCCGAGCACCGGGCCGAGCACCGGCATGACAGCGCGCTCGATGATCTGGCCCGCGCGATCATCGAAGAGGGCCACGCAGAAGAGGCAGCCGCGCCGCTTTTCGCCGATATCGCGGCCCTGCTGGCGGGGATTGGCCCCGATGACACGCTCGAAGACCTGCGCGCGCGGCTCGACGGCTTGCGCGACCGGCCCGGAGACCCGAAGCCCCTGACCGATCTTCTGACCGAGGCGAGCTTTGCCGCGCGTCTGGCGGGCGAGCTGGGCGCGGTGGTCGATGACGGCGAGCTGCCCGCCGGGCAGGACAGCCTGCCCGGCGCGGTGGCCCCGTGATCGACGCGCTCAAACGCCTGCGCCCCGAGGAGGCGCTTGCCTTCTTCCGCGCAAAAGGGCTTGCGCCGCCCGACGCGCGGTTCGATTACCGCGACGTGTGGCGCAACGAGCACGCCAGCAATTTCGTGGTCGCCAAGGCGATGCGCGACGAGGTGCTGGAGACGATCCGGGGCGCGCTCGATCGTGCGCTGGAGGGGGGCGGCACGCTTGCCAGTTTCATGGACGAGCTGGAGCCGGAGCTGAAGCGCCTCGGCTGGTGGGGGCGGGGCATGGAGCGCGACCCATTGACCGGCGCGCTGAAGAATGTCCAGCTCGGCTCGCCGCGCCGGTTGCGGGTGATCTTCGACGCCAATATGCGCGCCGCCCACGCCGCCGGGAAATGGGCGCGCATCGAGCGTGTCAAGGATGCCTTCCCGTTCCTGCGCTATGTCCAGATCCAGCGCGACACCAAGCGCGAAGAGCACGCGCGCTATCATGATCTGATCCGCCCCGTCGACGATCCGGTATGGGAGCGCATCTATCCGCCCAATGGCTGGCGCTGCGGCTGCACTGTCCAGCAACTGAGCCAGGCGATGATGGACCGGCGCGGCATGAGCGTGACCGAGGATTTCACGCTAAAGGAGCGCGGCGTGCTCAACAAGCGCACCGGGCAGATCGAGCCCACGGCGCTCGGGGTCGATCCCGCCTGGGACGGCAATCCGGGAAAGGCGTGGCTCGATCTGGGCGGGCGGCACGGGCCAATATCTGGCGGGCTGCCCTCGGAGGCGGCGGCGACCGAGCTTGGCTTTGTCTCCCGCGCGCGCCTTCTGGGGATGACCGGCGGGCGCGGTCATCTGGGTGCCCTCGATCTTGCGACGGGGAATGAGATCGACTGGAGCATCGAGGCTGGGGACCGGGCCGGGATCAGCAGCGCGATGCGCGCAGCCCTTGCCGCGGCCCCGGAGAATGTCGGTCTCGTGCGCAACCTTTCGGGTGCGCCTGCCCTCGGAGCCGATGATATCGGCGATCTTCTCGCCACGCGCGCAGGATCGTTGCTCGGCGTGACGGTGGACGGGACGCTCGCGCGCGCCGTCCTGGCCCGCGATACGACCCTTTCGCGCGCGGCGCTGGACGCGCTGGCGAGACGGGCGCAAGACCTCGCCCTGGGCCTTGCGCGCGGGGAGGAGGCAGAGCTGATCGCGCGCCTCGCCCTGACCCGCGCGCTTCGGCGGTCGGGGGCGGTGGTGATATCAGAACGTCTCGGCCCCGCCACTGCGCAGACCAGGGCGCGGCTGGAGGCCAGCGTCGCGCGGATCGCCGGGCAGCTCTCGGATGGTATCTGAGGGCGATTTTGGCCGATCAGGCGGCGCGAGCGCAGGCCTGAGCGCCCCCTTGTGGCGCAATGCCCTCAACGAGCGCCGTTAAATACCCTTTCAATACCCCCCTCGGGCCTTTCGCGACCCAACCCCCGCGCGGGCCGGAACCGCACTCAGCGGGGCGCTCAAGCCTGCTGGGGCCGATGGAGGCTTGCCCGGAGCCGGTGGCCGGGGATAGAGTGGTGATATCGCCCCGGCCCATCTGCCACATATAAGGTGAAGCCCTTCATCTGATCCGGCCCCGGTTCAGGCCCTAATGTCGGGCCATGACACAGCCGCTTCACATCTTCCGCGCCGGTCGCCACACCGCCATGTCGGGCCAGAGCCTCGAGTTCTCCGAGGCGCAGGTGGGGGCCATCGCCGCCGCCTACGACCCGGCCCTGCACGAGGCCCCGATCGTCATCGGCCACCCGCGCGCCGACGCCCCGGCCTATGGCTGGGTGAAGTCCCTGCGCGCCGAGGGGGCCGAGCTTTTTGCCGAGCCCGATCAGGTCGAGCCTGCCTTCGCCGAGATGGTGAGCGCGGGGCGCTTCAAGAAGATCAGCGCCAGCTTCTATCCCCCGAAGGCGGCGGCAAACCCTGCACCGGGCAGCTATTATCTCAAGCATGTCGGCTTTCTGGGTGCGCAGCCCCCGGCGATCAAGGGGCTGAAGCCCGCCGAATTTGCCGAGGACGGCGAGGCCGTGACGCTGGAGCTTGATTTCTCGGAGGCGGAGATCGCCGGACTTGCCTCGGCCGGGTTCGGCGGGCTGCGCCGGGTTGTCGCTGGCCTGCGTGACTGGCTGCTCGCCTCGCAGGGGCAGGAGGTGGCCGACCGGATCGTGCCCGCCCATGAGATCGAGAGCATCCGCACCACCGAGGAATTCATGCGCAACCAGATCGAGCGGGCTGGCGGGGAGACCCCCGTGCCCGGATTTGCCGAGACCGACCCCACGCGCCGCCTCGATGCGCGCGCGGGTGAGCTGGCCGAAGATGCCACCCCCACAGAAGGAGAAAACGACATGTCCGGCACGGACAAACAGACCCCAGAGGAACGGCTGGCCGCGCTGGAGGCGCGCGAGGCCGAGATCGCGGCGAAGGAGGCGGCTTTTGCCGAGGCCCGCGCCGCGGCGCGCCGCGCCGAGGATGCGGCGCTGCTTGATGCGCTGGCCAAAGATGGTCGGATCGCGCCGGGGCTCAAGCCCGAGATGGCGGCCTTCATGGAGGCGCTCGATGCCGAAGCCGAGGTATCCTTTGCCGAGGGCAAGGCCGCCAGCCCGCGCGCGTGGTTTCGCGATCTGCTGTCCCGGCAAACCAAACCGCTGATCGATTTCAGCGAGCGCGCGGGCGGCGGCACCGTCCCGCAGATCAAGACCCACAGCGACATCACCGCCGCCGCGAACCTGCTGGTTCGCCAGGCCGAGGAAGAGGGCCGCGCGCTCAGCTTCGCGGAAGCGGTGCGCGCGGTCGCAGACAGGATGGAGAGCGACAATGCCTAACCCCGGACCGTTCATCAAATCCTACCGCGCCGAAGTGGCCATCACGGGCCGCAGCGTGGTCAAGTTCGGCGCGTCGGGTGGCGTCGTGCCCTCTGTGGCGGCCACCGACCGCGCCATCGGCATCACCGATCAGCTCGACGCGGCCCCCGGCGACATGGTCGATGTGATCATGTCGGGCTCGGCCGAGCTCAAGCTTTCCGGTGCGGTCGCGGCGGGCCAGTCGGTGCGCGGGGCCGCGGGCGGCGCGGGTGTCGCGGCGGCCGCCGGCGCGGGCAACGTGGCCGTGGGTTTCGCGCTCGCGGATGGCGTGGCCAATGACATCATCGACGTGGCCATCGCCCGTCATTGCGTGACCTGATCCTGAAGGAGCCGATCCATGAGCACTCCGAGACCCTTTCCCGTTGACGCGGCGATGACCGCGATCGCGGTCAATTTCCGCAACCCCGATGTGAGCTTCATCGCCGACGGGCTGATGCCCCTTGTCGGCGTGGTCAGCCCGCGTTTCAAGTGGACCTGGTTTCCGCCCGAGCAGTTCTTCACCGTCCCCGACACGCTCATCGGGCGCAAGGGCATCCCGCAGGAGATGGAATTCGGCGGCGAGGAGCGGGATGCCTCGGTCAACGATTACGCCCTCGATGTCACCATTCCGCTCACCGACATCACTGACGCCGCCGCCGGGCGGGCCAACGGCACCTCCAATATCGACCCCGAGGCGCTGGCGGTGCAGGGCATGGCACACGCCATGCAGATCGACCGCGAAAAGCGGGTCGCGGCGATGGTGCAGGATGCGGCGAATTACGACGCGGCCAACGTGGTTCCGTTGGCGGGCGCGGGCAAGTTCAGCGATCCCGCCTCTGATCCCATCGGCGTTATCACGGAGGCGCTCAACAGCAGCTTCACGGGCCGGTTCAACGTCATGGCCACCAACCGGCGGACGCTTTCGGCGCTGGCCACCCACCCCCAGATCGTCAAGGCCACCAACCGCAACAGCGGGGATGCAGGCATCGCCACGCGGCAAGCCATCGCTGATCTGTTCGAGTTGAACGAAATCCTCGTCGGCGAGAGTTTCGTCAACACTGCGCGCAAGGGACAGGCCGCCGCGATCCAGCCCGTGTGGGGCAACAACATCGCGCTTTTGCACCGCGACACGCAGGCCGGGCCGGACAGCCCGTTCCCGGCATGGGGCTGGACGGCGCAATTTGGCACCCGCGTGGCAAGCCGATGGCAAGTCCGCGAGAACGGCATCGAGGGCGCGATGCGGCTGCGCGTCGGCTGGCGTGTGCGCGAGGTCGTCTCGGCCCCGTCCGCCGGTTACCTGATCCAGAACGCGATTTGAGGGGCACATCATGAGCTATCGCATCCTGCGCACGGTGATCGCCGCCGCCCGGCTGGAGGCCGGGACCGAGGCCCGCGCCGAAGATATCGGCACGCCCGATGATATCGCCCTGCTGATCTATCTGGGCGCGATCGAGGAGGCGGGCGGTGACGCGTCTGCGCCCGCCGATCCGGGCAAGATCGACGCCGCGCTGGTGCAGGCCTTGGCCGAGGCGATCAACAAGCTGCCCGAGGACGCTTTTGACGCGGGCGGCAAGCCAAAGGTCAAGGCGCTGGAGGCGGCACTGCCCGAGCACAAGGACCGGATCACCGCCGCGCTGCGCGACGCGGTCTGGGACGAGATGAAGGCCGCCGCCGACGAGGCGGGCTGAAATTCCAGAGCGAAAGGATCAATCGCGACCCTCACGGGCACATCGGGCGACAACCAGACCCCGCCGGAGGCGATCCGAGTAGGCGCGGCCCCACGCGAATTGGAGCCTGCAACGTCTGAGACATGGACGTGACAGCCGGGAGAGACCGGCACTGATTTGCAAGGAGGCCAGGCAGCATGTCCGACACGATCCCGAGCACCGATGACG
>DISF01000088.1:0-10912 GCA_002421985.1 Roseovarius sp. UBA6217
TCTCGCTCTATTCCGAGCTGACGGTTCGTCAGAACCTCGATCTTCACGCGCGGCTTTTCGACATGGCACCCGCCGAGATCGCGCCGCGGATCGCCGAGCTTGCGCAACGGTTCGATCTGGAGGAGGTTCTCGACAGCTTGCCGCTGCGACTGCCGCTCGGGATCCGTCAGAGGCTGTCGCTGGCGGTGGCGCTGATNNGGCGTCGATCCGGTGGCGCGCGACATCTTCTGGCAGGCGCTGGTGGATCTGTCCCGAAAGGACGGCGTGACGATCTTTATCTCCACCCATTACATGTCCGAGGCCACGCGCTGCGACAGGATTTCGCTGATGCATGAAGGCCGCGTGCTTGTCAGCGACACGCCCGAAGCCATCCGCGAAGCTGCCGGTGCGGCGACGCTGGACGATGCCTTTATCCATTACCTTGAACGGGCGCAGGGCGCGCGCGGCAAGCCTGCGGCCACGGATCAGGTGGATCTCGGTGCCGAAGCGTCATCCGCGCCACAGCGGCGACAAGGACGCTTCAGCCTTGCCCGGCTGCTGAGTTTTTCCTGGCGCGAATCGCTGGAACTGCGCCGCGATCCGATCCGCCTGACATTGGCAAGCGTCGGCAGCGTGATCCTGATGATCGTGCTCGGATACGGCATTTCGATGGATGTGGAGGATCTCAAATTCGCGGTGCTCGACTTTGACCAGACCATCGCAAGCCAGTCCTATGTCAACGATCTGGCCGGGTCGCGCTACTTCGACGAACAGCCGCCGCTTGTCGACCATGCCGACATTGATCGGCGGATGCGCGCGGGCGAAATCAGCCTGGCACTGGAAATCCCGCCGGGTTTCGCGGCAGATGTCGAACGCGGACGCCCCGTTGAGATCGGGGCCTGGTTCGATGGTGCCATGCCGATGCGTGCGGACACGGTGCGCGGCTATGTTCAGGGGATGCACGTTCACTGGCTGACCGAACAGCTGCGACAGGTCTATGGCGAAGACGCTCTCGCCGGCAGCTACAGCCTGGAAATGCGCTATCGCTACAATCCCGATGTCGAAAGCCTGGCGGCCATGGTGCCCGCGGTGATCCCACTCCTGCTGATGCTGATCCCGGCGATGCTCGCCGTCCTGTCCGTCGCGCGCGAGAAAGAGACAGGCTCCATCGTGAACCTCTATGTCACCCCGGCCCTGCGGCTGGAATTCCTGCTGGGCAAGCAGGTGCCCTATATCGTGCTGGGCTTTATCAACTTCCTGCTGCTGCTGTTGCTGGCGGTGTTTGTCTTCGGAGTCCCGGTCAAAGGCAGCCTTCTGGCGCTGTCGGCGGGGGCGCTGGTCTATGTCACCCTGTCCACGGGGCTTGGCCTGCTGATCTCGGCCTTTACCCGCAGTCAGGTCGCGGCGCTGTTCTTTACCGCGCTGGCCACCCTGATCCCGGCCACTCAGTATGGCGGCATCATTGACCCGGTCTCGTCGCTGGAAGGCACGGGTCGCGTGATCGGCGAGGTTTTCCCGACGAGCCATTTCGTCACCATCTCGCGCGGGGTCTTTGCCAAGGCGCTGGACTTTGGCGATCTGGCCGGATCCTTCCTGCCGATGCTTCTGCTGGTGCCGGTGCTTGTGGTGCTTGGGGCATTTTTCGTCCGCAAGCAGGAGGCCTGAGCGATGCGAGCGCGGCATGTTCTGTATCTTGCGGTCAAGGAACTTCGCGGGCTGTTGCGCGATCCGCTGCTTCTCGCGCTGGTGTTCTATGCCTTCACCCTTGACATCTACACCCACGCCACCGCCATGCCCGAGACGCTGAACCGCGCCACGATCGGTATCGTGGATGAGGATGCCTCGCCCCTGTCGAGGCGGATTGCGGATGCATTCCTGCCGCCCTATTTCGTGACGCCCGACCAGATCGACATGGCCGAGATGGACGCGCGCATGGATGCGGGCATAGATACGTTCTCGCTCGTTATACCACCTGATTTTCAGGGCGACCTGCTCGCGGGAACACGCCCCGAGTTGCAGCTCAACGTCGATGCGACACGGGTCAGCCAGGCCTTCACCGGAGCGGGCTATGTCCAGTCGATCGTCGATCAGGAAATCACCCGCTGGACCGGACAGGAAGCCTTGGTGCCGGTTGATCTTGCGCTGCGCGCGCGCTTCAACCCGTCTCTGGACCCTGCCTGGTTCGGCGCGCTGACGGCGGTCATCAGCGCCGTGACCATGCTGTCGATCATCCTGTCGGGGGCCGCGCTGATCCGCGAGCGTGAGCATGGCACGGTTGAGCACCTTCTGGTCATGCCGGTCAGCGCGATCGAAATCATGACCAGCAAGGTGCTCAGCATGGGCGGTGTGGTGCTGCTGGCGACGGCGCTGTCGCTGATCTTCATGGTTCAGGGGGTTCTGGGGGTGCCGGTGGCGGGATCGGTGACGCTGTTCCTGGTGGGCGCGGCGCTGCACCTGTTCGCCACCACCTCGCTGGGAATCCTTTTGGCAACGATCTCGGGCTCGATGCCGCAATTCGCCATGCTGCTGCTTCTGGTGCTGCTGCCGCTGGAAATCCTGTCGGGTGGGATGACCCCGCGGGAATCAATGCCCGAGGTGGTGCAATACGTGATGCTGGCGGCGCCCAACACCCATTTCATCGCGCTTGCACAGGCGGTGTTGTTTCGTGGCGCGGGGCTTGCGGTGGTCTGGCCGCAATTGCTGGCGCTGGCGGTGATCGGGTCGGCGATGTTCGCCTTCGCCTTGCGACGGTTCCGGGGCTTTCTGCGGTGACACGGCGCAAGCACCTCCTGGCTACACCTCGTCAACCGTTGCAAAAAGCTCTGAATCCTCGACAGTCTTTTGTGCCAGAAGAAGGCTGCATTTCAGGGCGTCGCTCAACCCGGCAGCGACCGACCGGCTCATCCAGCGCGTCCAGAAGCCTTGCTGATGATGCCCGACGACGACCAGATCGGCCCCGGTTTCGGTCGCAACCTGGGTAATTTCCGTGACCGGATCGCCAAACTCCATCCGAAGCTCGGGTGCCAGCCCCATGGCGGAAAGCCTTTGATGACCCTCGTCGAGGATTCCCCTGAAATCGGCTTGCTGGTGGGCAAGTGCGCCAGCATCCGCGCCCTGTGCCAGCGCGCTGCCTGCGACCGTCTCGACCACCGCCAGCAGGACCACACCGGCACCGGTGATCTGCGCCAGCCGCGCCCCTTCGCGCAGCGCCAGCCGCCCCTCGCGCGAGCCGTCGTAACATAGCAGGATTTTGGTATACATTGATGACTCTCCAGTGCAGGGATGGCACTTGCAATATAAGTGATATCACATTAATTAGCCGTGCAACTATTGGCAAGCTGATGAAAGAAGAAAACGATGCACGCCGAGCCGGACAAGAACAAGCCCCTGGAGGCTTTTGCACGTTCGCTGGCGGCGGCATCGCGCATGTGGAGGCGGCATCTTGACCTGAGGTTTCGCGATCTTGACCTGTCCCAGGCGAGGTGGAGCGTGCTGTTGGAACTTTCGCGGAGTGATGGGGTGACGCAGGTCGAGCTGGCGCGCTCTCTGGGGATCGAGGCGGCGACGCTGGTCCGCCTGCTGGACGGGCTTGAGGGCGCGGGTCTGGTTGAACGCCGCCCCTCTGTCGCAGACAGGCGGGCCAAGACACTGCATCTGACAGAGGCCGCATGTCCTCTCATCGTCAGGATGAAAGAGATATCGGCGGCCAGCCGGGCGGAGATTCTCGAGGGGATCCCCCGGCAGGATTTGCGTATTGCAACAAAGGTTCTGAACCTTGTTTCGGCCAGACTGGAGAATTTGAGCAGTGGTCAGAATGGATGACATAAAGGCGGGCGCGAGCGTTGTGGACAAGGCTGCCGTGGACAAACCGGCCCCCCCGCCAAGGCGCAGCCGCACGCGATGGACCAGACTGATCGTCATTGGCGGTCTGGTTGCTGTTGCTGTCTGGCTGGCCGCCCCTTGGGTGGCCGCGCGGTTCACGAAGGTGCACATCAACGATGCCCGGATCGCGGCCAAGGTCGTCACCATATCCAGCGAGGTCGCCGGACGGGTCACGGCGATGCCGGTGCTGGTGGGGGATGCCGTAGCAAAGGGCGATCTTGTCGCCGCGATCGACCGCACATCCGCGGAGCCGCAGCTCGATGCAGTCCTGTCGAGACTTGCTGCAACCGATGCGCAGCTGGCGGAGCTTCGGGCACGCAAGGTGCTGCTCGAAAGGCAGCTCTCTGCGCGGCGGGACGCGGCCCTCGCTGGCATAGCTGCCGCAGAGGCAAACCATCAGGCATCGCTCGCGGTATTGACGAACGCCCGGACCCGTCACGAGAGGGCGATCAAGCTTGCCGAGCAGAACATCACATCGCAACAAAACCTCGACGAATCCCAGGCCGCACTCGACACCGCTGCCCAGCAGGAGCGGGCCGCTTTCGCGGCCATCGAAAACGCGCGGGCCAGTCTGGCCATCGTCGAGGCCGACGGAGAGCAGATGAATGTGCTGGAGTCCCAGATCGCGTCCGTTCTTGCCGGACGTGCGGGCATCGAGGCCGACCGGACCCTGATGGAAATCGACCTGGCGCACCGCACGATCACGGCCCGGTTCGACGGCATCATTGACGGGACTTTTGTCGATGTCGGCGAATATGTGACACCGGGCACGCGCATCGCGATGTATCACGCGCCCGAAGACGTCTGGATCGACGCAAATATCAAAGAGACCGAGTATGGCAGGATCCACGTGGGATCGAAGGCAAGCATCACCGTCGACGCCTTTTCGGGCCGGACGTTCGAGGGCGAGGTGATCGCGATGGGCGGGGCCGCGACGAGCCAGCTTGCGCTTCTGCCCAGCCCCAACCCCTCGGGCAATTTCACCAAAGTGACCCAGCGCCTGCCGATCCGTGTATCGATCGACGCCGCCGACACCGAGCTCAGGCCCGGCATGATGGTCGAGGTTTATGTCGATGTCTCAGATTGACCGGTATTTCGAGCGTTACGGCCCGGCCTACAAGTGGTTGGCAACCGGCACGATCATGGTCGCGACCATTTCGGTCGTATTGTCCGCGACGATCGTGAACGTCGCCATACCGGCGGTGATGGGGGCTTTCGGCATCAGCGCGGTGCAGGCACAATGGATCTCGACCGGATTTCTGGCGGCCATGACCGCAACGATGCTGCTGGCCGACTGGACCAACCGCGCCTTCGGGATGCGGCTGACGATGAATGCCGCAATGGGCGTGTTCCTTGGCGGTTCGATCCTTGGAGGTCTCGCGCCGAACGAGACCGTGCTGACACTGGCCCGCGTGGTGCAGGGGGCGGCGGCGGGGATCGTGCAGCCACTGGCCATGATCATGCTGTTCAAGGTCTTTCCGCCCGACAAACGCGGCGCGGCCATGGGGATCTATGGCGTTGGCGTCGTGCTGGCCCCGGCTCTGGGGCCCTGGATCGGCGGCGTGCTCATGGATGCCTTCGACTGGCGCTTCGTCTTCTACCTGGGCCTGCCCTTCGCCGGCGTCGCCATCCTCATGTCGAGCCTGTTCCTGCCCAACCGCGAAGAAAGCGGGCCGATTCCGGCTTTCGACTTTGTCGGAGTGGCGATCCTGTCGGTCTTTCTTGCGGTGCTGCTCAGCACGCTGTCGAACGCGCAGCGGCTTGGATGGGACTCCAACATCATCCTGTCAGGGTTCGCGATTTCCGTTGTTTCGGCCATCGCCTTCGTCTCCTGGGAGATGCATACTGCCAAGCCCATGCTCGACATGCGGCTTTTTGCGAGTTTTGCCTTCTCCTCGGCCTCGGTCATTGCCTTCATCATGGGGGCGGGGCTGTTCGGCTCTACCTACCTGATTCCGGTCTTCGTGCAGCAGATCCAGGGGATGACGCCCACGCAGGCGGGCCTTCTTCTGATGCCCTCGGGCTTTGCGATGCTGCTGGTCTTTCCCATTGCGGGGCGATTGTCCGACAAGGTGCCCGCACCGATCATGATTGGCATTGGCATGGTGGTCTTTGCCTGGTCCTCCTGGCTTATGACGTCTGTAAATGTCCATACCGCCTTCTGGACACTTGCCTGGTGGACGATCCTGTCACGTGTGGGGCTCGGTTTCGTGTTTCCCGCCATTTCATCGGGGGCGCTCAAGGTTCTGCCGCCGCACCTGCTCGGACAGGGGTCCGGCGCGTCGAACTTCATGCGCCAACTTGGCGGTGCTTTCGGCGTGAACCTTCTGACCGTGTTCATCGAGCGGCGCACGATCATGCACGCGGATGCCTTTGCCGCGACCCAGACCAGCGACAACGCCACGACGATGGACCTCCTGCGCGAGGTCGCCGGCCTCCTGCACGCCTCGGGGCTTCCAGACTCTCAGCTCATGCCCGCTGCGGCCTCGTTCCTGGGCGAGATCGTGATAATCCAGTCCTCGAACGCGGCCTTCCAGGACGGATTCCTTATCGTGTGCGGTATATTCCTGCTCGCGCTCGTCCCGACCTGGTTCATGTGGCGGGCCCCTTCCTCTGCCGCCTGAAAATGAGACCCGAAAGGCCACAAAAGCGCCTCTGAATACCCGCCGCGTTGCGGGCCGCGGGCATTCAGGGGCGGAAATTGCCAGATGAGGCTTGTCAATTGCATCCGTGGCCCAGACGTGCTTCCAGTGCTTCTTTTTTCGTCTTGGCCATCCACGCCGCCTCCCGCACCGCATTGCGCAGCATGGCAGGCCGGATCATCCTGGGGCAATATCTGTCAGATATTGAAAACGAAAACGGGCCACGACACGGAGCACCGCCATGAAGATCGCCACCGCCGCCTATCCGCTCGATATGCTCGGGTCATGGGCCGAGTATGCCGCCAAACTCTCGGGCTGGGTTGCCGATGCCGCCGCGCAAGGGGCCGATCTCGCGGTGTTTCCCGAATATGGCGCGATGGAACTGGCCACGCTTCGGGGGCCCGAGGTGGCGGGCGATCTGGAGCGCTCGCTTCATGCGGTCGATGCGGTGATGGGCGATGTGGCCGATCTCCATGCCGAGCTTGCCACGCGCCACGGGCTGCACATCCTTGGCGCGTCGGGACCGGTCTTTGACCCTGCCCTCGGCGCGCGCCCGGTCAACCGCGCCACGCTCTATGCGCCCACCGGCGCGCGCGCCCATCAGGACAAGCAGATCATGACCCGTTTCGAGCGCGAGGAATGGCATGTCGCCCCCGGTGGGCCGCTGCGGCTTTTCGATACCGCGCTTGGCACCATCGGCATACTGATCTGTTATGACAGCGAATTTCCGCTTCTGGGCCGCGCCCTGTGCGAGGCCGAGTTGCTGCTTGTGCCCTCCTGCACCGAGGCGCTGACGGGCTATTGGCGGGTGCGGATCGGGGCCATGGCCCGCGCGCTCGAAGCGCAATGCATCAGCGTCATGGCCTCGACCGTGGGCGCGGCGGCGTGGTCGCCTGCCATCGATACCAATACCGGCATGGGCGGCATTTTCTGCCCGCCCGACACCGGCTTTCCGGCCACCGGCGTGATCGCCGAGGGGGTGCTCAACCGCCCCGGCTGGACCGTGGCGGAGGTGGACCTTGCCCGCGTCGCCCATGTGCGCGCCGATGGGGTGGTGCTCAACCGTCGCCATTGGGCCGATCAGGCAGGCCGTGACGGCGCGGCCACAATTGAGCGCCTGCGTTGATTAGACCTTGAAAAAAACCCTCGACAGGCGCATTTAAGCACGCGTTCCGCATCTGGGCGGAATGCGACTGCAAGGAGAGACCATGGCCAAGGAAGACACGCTCGAATTTCCCGGTGTCGTCAAGGAACTCCTGCCGAACGCGACATTCAGGGTCGAGCTTGAGAACGGCCATGAAATCATCGCGCATACGGCAGGAAAAATGCGCAAGAACCGTATCCGCGTTCTTGCGGGCGACAAGGTTCAGGTGGAAATGACGCCCTATGATCTGAGCAAGGGCCGGATCAACTATCGCTTCAAGTAAGCGCGTCCCGATGCAACTGATCCTCGGATCGGGCAGCCCCCGGCGCCGCGACCTGTTGGCGCAGCTAGGGGTGGTGCCTGATGCGATTCGCCCCCCCGAAATCGACGAGACCCCGCGCAAGGGAGAATTGCCCCGCCCCTATTGCGCGCGCATGGCGCGTGAAAAGGCCGCAGCCACCGAGGCAAGCGCGGATGACATCGTGCTTGCAGCCGATACCACCGTGGCGATGGGCCGCCGCATCCTCGGCAAGCCCGAGAGCGCGGGTGAGGCGGCGCAGTTTCTTCATGCGCTGTCGGGGCGGCGCCACCGGGTCATAACCGCCGTGGCGGTGCGCCGGGGCGCGCAGCTTTGGGAGCGTGACGTGCTGAGCGCGGTCAAGCTCAAGCGCCTCTCGGACGAGGAAATCAACGCCTATCTCGCCTCGGGCGAATGGCAGGGCAAAGCCGGTGGCTACGGGATTCAGGGCATGGCGGGCGCGTTCGTGCCGTGGATCTCCGGCTCTTTCACCGGCATCGTCGGCTTGCCGCTTGCGGAAACCACGGGCCTCTTGCAGGCCGCAGGCTATCCCCTCTGGAAGGAGCGATCATGACCACCATAGCCCTCGATCATCTGGCGGGGCGCGAAGCGGCGGCGCTGCTGATTGGCGGGCGGCTGGAGGATCTGTTGATCGACAGCGACGCGCCGCGCACCGGCACGATTTATCGCGCGATCGCCGATCGCCCCGTGAAGGGGCAGGGCGGGCTGTTCCTGCGCACGCCCGATGGCAATGCCTTTCTGCGGCAGATCAAGGGCATCGCCCCCGGTCAGGCGCTTCTGGTGCAGGTCACCGGCCATGCCGAGCCGGGCAAGGCGATCCCGGTCACCACCCGCATCCTGTTCAAGAGCCGCTATGCCATTGTCACCCCCGACGCGCCCGGCCTCAACATCTCGCGCGCGATCAAGGGCGACGAAGAGCGCGTGCGCCTGCACGAGATCGCCCGCGACGCGATGGACACAAGCGGCATGGGGCTGATCCTGCGCTCGGCCTGCGCGGGCGCGGATGATAACGAAATCGCCGCCGATATTGCGCAGATGCGCGCGCTGGCCGAAACCGTGCTTGGCGACAGCGACGGGCAAGGGCCGGAAAAGCTCGTGGACGGGGACGGCCCCCATGCCCGCGCGTGGCGCGACTGGCCCCTCCCCGAGGAGCTGAGCCGCGAGCCGGGCTGTTTCGCAGAGCTGGGCGTTCTGGAGCAGATCGACGCGCTTTGTGAGCCAGAGGTGGCGCTGCCCGGCGGGGCGAGCGCCTTTATCGAGCCGACGCGCGCGCTTGTCGCCGTGGATGTGAATACCGGCCCCGACACCAGCCCCGCCGCCGGGCTCAAGGCCAATATCGCGCTGGCACGCGAATTGCCCCGGCAATTGCGGCTGCGCGGCCTTGGCGGGCAGATCGCGCTCGATCTTGCCCCCATGCCCAAGAAGGACCGCCGCATCTTCGAGGATACGTTGCGCGCCGCCTTTCGCCGCGACGAGGTCGAGACGATCCTCGCGGGATGGACGCCGCTTGGCCATTACGAATTGCAGCGCCAGCGCGCGCGCCTGCCGCTCGCCGGTGCGCTGCGATGACCTGCCCGATCTGCGGCAAGGCGATGGTGCCGCGCTACCGCCCGTTCTGTTCGCGCCGCTGCGCCGATATCGACCTCGGCAAATGGGTCTCCGAGAGCTATCGCGTGCCGTCATACGATCCCGAGGACATGGCCGAGGCTGCGGAAGCGGCGGAAATCGAGGCACAAAAACCGCACTGAAATCATCCGAAGCCTCTGGACAGCCCGCCCGTGCTCGCCTAAGAACTGCCCACCCGAGGGCAAGCCCCTCACCCGTGCCCGGGTAGCTCAGGGGTAGAGCAGTGGATTGAAAATCCTCGTGTCGGTGGTTCGATTCCGCCCCCGGGCACCACTAAAACCCAATTAAAACAAATGCTTGATCAGATTCCGTTGCCTCGCATCAGGGCAAGTCTCGTTGTGGGTATCACTCGGGTATCATCCAGCACCCAGCGACCTGCTACTGAATCTGCGCGAAAAGGAACGAAAAAAGAACTTGGCGGCCCTTGTGCCCTTGGTGCGCCGTCCCCATATATTTAGTATGGCGCTCAATTGGGGGCGTTTCAGTTACGTGTTTAAACTGTCAAGGCCAGTTTCGCTGCCGGTGCAGATCGCGAGTTCGATCATTCGGGCTCCTCTCGCCAGCCACGCGGGCGGCTTTGCGGCAATCCGGCAATACCACATTGCCAGATGCTTCACAGTATACACGACCACGTCGAAGACGAACGCACACCGCAGAACGGCGGGGGCGGAGATGTCAAAGGTCGGTGCGTTGACCTGATGCTCTTGCCCCCTCTCGCGGAGGCTGATGGACGACGAGTTCGATTTCACCGCCAAGGATCTCAAGCACTATCCGCATTTTGATGCGCCGATCACGTTGAGGGAAATTCGGAACCTTGTCACAGATCGGGAACGGGTTGCGTCCAACTCGTTTTACCCGTTCTTTCTCTATGAGGAGTCGTGGCAGCCATTCCGCTCAATCGATGCGGCGAAGCCCGACAAGAAGACCCGCCCGATCCGATATGGCGCGCGTCGCGATGCCTACATCTTCGCCTTCTATCGTCGAAAGCTTTCTCGCCTTTATGAGGCGCGTCTGCATGAACTGGGTATTGAGGATTGCCCCATTGCGTACCGGCAAGTGTTGAAGCCAGGGCGCGGCGGTGGGAAATGCAATATCGACTTCGCCAAAGATGCCTTCGATGAAGTCGACCGGCTAGGCGATTGTGTCGCCGTCGCTCTCGATATCAAGGGCTATTTTGAGAACTTAGATGTCACATCCCGGAAGGTAGTATGGCTTCCTCTTGAACAGCTCCGGCTTGAGTTTGTGCCAATCCTTCATCGCCTGCAAGGGCGTTTTACTGCCCAGGGCTGATTGCGGGAGTTGCTGGTTGTAGAGCCAGAC
>DISF01000088.1:10922-11113 GCA_002421985.1 Roseovarius sp. UBA6217
TCGACCATGCCGCTCGCCATTGTCCTCGGACCAATGGCGGACAATGGCTCGCTCTGGGGTGATTTCGGCGGGGTCAGGCGGTGCTCGATGTCCAGCTCGGCGCAGAGCCTGTCGAACTCGTGCGCGCCGGTCGCGGCGCGCTTGCGCAGGCCGAAGAGGCGGTCGGTGAACTCCTTGCCGTTGTCCGTGAG
>DISF01000101.1 GCA_002421985.1 Roseovarius sp. UBA6217
CGACGCTGGCCGATCCGTCGGTGGTGGAGGATCTGATCGCCAATCGCGCGAACGCCTGAGGGGGATCGTGGTTATGGATGGAACCGGCACCGCACAGGGCACCGTGAACCTTGTCCTGCTCGGGCCACCGGGTGCGGGCAAGGGCACGCAGGCGCGGATGCTGGAGGAACAATTCGGCCTTGTGCAGCTTTCCACCGGCGACCTGCTGCGCGCCGCCGTGGCGGCGGGCACCGAGGCCGGCAATGCGGCCAAGGCGGTGATGGAGGCGGGCGATCTGGTTTCCGACGAGATCGTCATCGCCATCCTGCGCGACCGCCTGGGCGAGCCTGATTGCGCGCGCGGCGTGATCCTCGACGGGTTCCCGCGCACCACGGTGCAGGCCGAGGCGCTCGATGCGCTGATGACCGAGATGGGGCAGGGCATCCGGGCCGCGATCAGCCTTGAGGTGGACGCCGCCGCCATGGTTGCGCGCATTTCCGGGCGCTACACCTGTGCGGGCTGTGGCGAGGGGTATCACGACAGGTTCAAGACACCCGCCACCCCCGGCACCTGCGACACATGCGGCGGCACCGAAATGACCCGCCGCGCCGATGACACTGCCGAAACGGTGGAGCAACGCCTGCGCGCCTATCACGCGCAGACCGCGCCGCTCATTGACTATTACGACGGCAAGGGCGTGCTCGCCCGCGCCGATGCGATGGCCGATATCGACGCCGTCGCACGAGAGCTGAACACGATCGTCACTCAGGCGGTCGCGTAAGGAAAGGCCCGCGCCGGGATGGTCCCGAGGCGGGCAGGAGGAAACCTGTAACAAGGGAGGACATGCTTTGTCCGACAAGGAAGCCGCAAAGGCATATTGGAAAACCAATGTGCGCATCATTCTCTGGAGCCTGGTGATCTGGGCCCTGGTCTCGTTCGGGTTCGGCATTTTGTTGCGCCCCATGCTGTCGGGGATCGCCGTTGGCGGCTCGGATCTCGGGTTCTGGTTCGCGCAGCAAGGCTCGATCCTGGTCTTTCTGGCGCTGATCTTCTTCTACGCCTGGCGGATGAACAAGCTCGATGCCGAACACGGCGTCGGTGAAGAATAAGGGAGGCGGGACACAATGGATCAGTTTACACTCAACCTGATATTCGTGAGCGCATCCTTCGCGCTCTATATCGGTATCGCGATCTGGGCGCGCGCCGGATCAACCTCTGAATTCTATGCGGCTGGCCGGGGGGTTCATCCCGTGACCAACGGCATGGCCACGGCGGCCGACTGGATGTCGGCGGCCTCGTTCATCTCGATGGCGGGCCTCATCGCCTTTACCGGCTATGACAACTCGTCCTACCTGATGGGCTGGACAGGTGGTTACGTGCTTCTGGCGCTGCTTCTGGCCCCTTACCTGCGCAAGTTCGGCAAATACACCGTGTCCGAATTCATCGGCGACCGGTTCTATAGCCCGACCGCGCGGCTTGTGGCGGTGATCTGCCTGATCGTGGCCTCGGTCACCTATGTGATCGGCCAGATGACCGGCGTCGGTGTGGCCTTTGGCCGGTTTCTGGAAATCTCCAGCACCAGCGGCCTGTTGATCGGTGCGGCGGTCGTCTTTGCCTATGCCGTGTTCGGCGGCATGAAGGGCGTGACCTATACGCAGGTGGCGCAATATGTCGTGCTCATCATGGCCTATACCATCCCGGCGATCTTCATCTCGCTGCAACTGACGGGCAATCCGATCCCGCCGCTGGGCCTCTTTGGCGATCACGTCGCATCGGGCGAGCCGCTTCTGGCCAAGCTGGATGCCATTGTGTCCGAACTGGGCTTTGCCGAATATACCACGCATCACGCTGACACGCTGAACATGGTGCTGTTCACGCTGTCGCTGATGATCGGCACCGCTGGCCTTCCGCATGTCATCATGCGCTTCTTCACCGTTCCCCGCGTGGCCGATGCGCGCTGGTCGGCGGGCTGGGCGCTCGTGTTCATCGCACTGCTTTACCTCACCGCCCCGGCTGTGGGGGCGATGGCGCGGCTCAACATCACCGATTTGATGTGGCCCAATGGCACAGATGCGCCGGCCGTTTCGGTCGAGCAGATCGAAACCGATCCCAAATATGACTGGATGGCCACCTGGCAGAAAACCGGCCTTCTGGGCTGGGAAGACAAGAATGGCGACGGGCTTATCCAATACTATAACGACAAGAACGCCGAAATGCAGGAAAAGGCGGCCGCGAACGGGTGGCAGGGCAATGAGTTGACCAACTTCAACCAGGATATCCTGGTTCTCGCCAACCCCGAGATCGCCAACCTGCCGGGCTGGGTGATCGGTCTGGTCGCGGCCGGTGGCCTTGCCGCCGCTCTCTCTACGGCAGCCGGTCTTCTGCTCGCCATTTCGTCGGCGGTCAGTCATGACCTCATCAAGGGGCAGTTCAATCCGGGCATCTCGGAAAAGGGCGAGTTGATGTCGGCGCGGATCGCGATGGCGGTGGCCATTCTCGTGGCGACGTATCTGGGCCTCAACCCGCCGGGCTTTGCCGCGCAAACCGTGGCGCTGGCCTTTGGTCTGGCGGCGGCGTCGATCTTCCCGGCGCTGATGATGGGCATCTTTACCAAGGTGAACAACAAGGGCGCCGTGGCAGGCATGATCGCGGGTCTCGTCATCACGCTGGTCTATATCTTCCTGCACAATGGCTGGTTCTTCATCCCCGGCACCAACAGCTTCACCGATGCCGATCCGCTGCTTGGCACGATCAAGTCGACCTCCTTCGGGGCTGTGGGGGCCATGATCAACTTTGCGGTCGCGTTCACCGTGTCGAAGATGACGGCCCCGATCCCGCGTGAGATCGAGGAGCTGGTCGAGAGCGTGCGGGTGCCGAAAGGGGCCGCGGCCGCTGCTGCCGGTCACTGACCCCACCGGGCAGGGGCGGCGCGTGCCGCCCCTGTCTTTTACGCCCGCCGATATTTGCGGCCACGACAGGGCGCTTTCAGGTTATTCAGACCACACACCCCAGAAAGGCCCGGCCATGCCCGAGACCGCCCCCGCCCTGATCGACATGCTTTGTGCGCAGCCGCCCTTTGACGCGCTGACCGACGCGATGCGCGCGCGGCTTGCGCCCGATCTGGTGCCCGTCGAGATGGCCACGGGCGAGACGCTTTTCGCCAAGGGCGATCCGCTCGAAGGGCTATACGTGATTACCTCGGGGGCATTCGACATCCGCACCGGGGCGCAGGATCTGGTCTCGCATCGCGGCGCGGGCGATATCATGGGCGAGCGTGGCCTTCTGCGCGACGGTTGCGCGCAACTGAGCGCGCGCGCAACGGAACCCTCGCGCCTCATCCTCATCCCCGCCGCGCAGTTCCTGTGGCTGATGGAGGAAAGCGACGCGATCGCGCGCTGGTTCGCCCGTGCCCGGCCCACCGATCTCGATGACAGCGGGCCCTATGCCACCGGTCTCACCGCGCTTCGGGTCTCGGACCTGATGGCGCCGCATCCTGTCACCTGCGGGCCGGAGGCCACGATCACCGAGGTGGCGCGGCTGATGCGGCAGCATGTGATTTCCTCGGTCGTGGTGATGGAGGGTGAGGCGCTTGCCGGGATCATCACCGCCCATGATCTCACCAACAAGGTGCTGGCCGAGGGGCTGGATGGGCGCATCAGGGTGGCGCAGGTCATGACCCCCGATCCGGTGACCATCGCGCCCACGCAACTGGGCCTCGATGCGCTGATGCTGCTCTCGGAAATGAAGGTCAATCACCTGCCGGTGGCCCAGGGCGGCCGCGTGGTGGGGATGATCGGCAAGACCGACCTTTTCCGCCAGCAGGCCGCGACCGCCAGCCACATGGTCGCCGATATCGCCCAGGCCGACACGCCCGAGGACATGGCCCATGTGATGGAGCGGGTGCCGGGCCTTCTGGCGCAGCTGGTGCGCGCGGGGGTCAAGCCCGCCTCGATCACCCGGCGGATCACCGACATCACCGATGCGATCACCCGCCGCCTCTTGCGGCTGGCCGAGGCGCGGCTGGGGCCTGCGCCTGTTCCCTATCTCTGGGCGGCCTGCGGCTCTCAGGGGCGGCGCGAACAGACCGGCATCAGCGATCAGGACAATTGCCTGATCCTCGATGATGCCTTCGATCCCGAGCGCCACGACGCCTATTTCGCCGCGCTGGCCAAATTCGTCAGCGACGGGCTGGATACCTGCGGGTTCTTCTACTGCCCCGGCGACATGATGGCCACCAACCCGCGCTGGCGTCAGCCGCGCCGGGTGTGGCAGCGTTACTTCGCGGGCTGGATCGCGCAACCCGACAATCAGGCGCAGATGCTGGCCTCGGTCATGTTCGATCTGCGCGCCATCGCGGGCGAGGTGGCGCTGTTTCAGAACCTTCAGGCCGAGGTTCTGGCGCAGGCGCGCAAGAACTCGATCTTCGTGGCGCATATGATCTCGAACGCGCTGAAGCATAGCGTGCCCTTGGGCCTCTTCCGGGGCTTCGCGCTCATTCGCTCGGGCGAGAACAAGAACACCATCGACCTCAAGCATTCCGGCGTGGTGCCGGTGGTCGATCTGGGGCGCATCTACGCGCTTCTGGGATCGCTGGAAGAGGCGGGCACGCGCGACCGGATCGAGGGCGCGCGCGCG
>DISF01000084.1 GCA_002421985.1 Roseovarius sp. UBA6217
TCCGGCGCTTGCGCCAGATCGACCACATCGCCCGACGCCGTGGTATAGTTCACCACACCCTCGGACGGCACATAGCTGCGGTAGATCGCCTTCAGAAGCGAGGATTTCCCCGCCCCGGATGGCCCCACAAGGGCAGCCAACTCGCCCGCGCGGATGTCAAAGGAAATGCCCATGGCGGCGGGGATATGCTTGGCGCGGTCGTGCAGGTAAAAGCCCTTGCCAAGGCCCTTTACGGAAAGAATGGTATCGCTCATCGGACCCTCACAAGGCGCTGGAGACAAGTTGTTGCGTATAGGCGGCCTGCGGATCCTCGAGGATCTGGTCGGTCAGCCCGGATTCGATGATGCGGCCGTATTTCATCACGATGGTGCGGGTGGTCAGGTGGCGCACCACGCCCAGATCGTGGGTCACGACCAGCATCGAGACGCCGGAATCTTCCTGCAATTCCATGATCAGATCGAGGATGCGCGCCTGCACCGACAGGTCCAGCCCGGTTGTCACCTCATCCAGAAACAGAAGCGGCGCACCGGTCGAGAGCGCGCGCGCGATCTGCACGCGCTGCTGCATCCCGCCCGAGAAATTGCGCGGCAATTCATCCATGCGCGCGGGCGGCACTTCGGTCCGGGCCAAAAGCGCGCGGGCCTTTTCGCGGATCACGCCGTAGCGCAACTCGTCCGACATCAGCAGCCGCTCGGCAATGTTGCCACCGGCGGAAATGTCGAAATTCAGCCCCAGCGACGGGTTTTGATAGACCATCCCCATCGCGGTATCGCGCAAGCGGCGTTGCTGTGCCTCGTTCAGCGAAAACAGGTCATGCGACTGCCCGTCCAGATCATAGGTCGCGCGGCCCGATGTGGGTTGGTCATCGAAATAGAGCATCTTCACAAGGCTGGATTTGCCCGAGCCGCTTTCGCCCATGATGCCCAGAACCTCGCCCCGGTGCAGCCGGAACGACGCATCGGCCACCGCCACCACCGACCCGCAATGCGGGCAGATGTTGGTGTCATGCTCTGGCCCGGTCGCCTCCAGGCAGCGTTCGCAGCCCTTGCCATGGATGCGGGTCAGGTTTTCTACATTCAGGATCGGTGTCATTCTGCGGCCTCCTGCACCGTCAGGCGGCTGTCGCACCAGGCGGCATCCGAACATTGGAAGACGCGGTTGCCGGCATCATCCGGGAATTCGTCCAGAAAACTGTCGGTCGCTCCGCAGCGGCGGCAGCAATGGCGCTTGCCGGTCGTGCGGTCGATGAATTCCTCGACCGTGAAGGGCACATCGGCAAAGGTGATCGGGATGGCGTCGGTATGGGGCGGCACCGCATAGATGCGCTTTTCGCGCCCCGCGCCGAACAGATACAGACAATCGGCCTGATGCAGTTTCGGCACGTCATAGCGCGGGATCGGCGAGGGATCGATGATGTAGTGGCCGTTGATCCGCGTCGGGTAGCGGTGCGAGATGGTGATCTCGTCAAAGGCGACCATATCCTCGTAAAGCTTGACCCAAAGCCGCGCGTAATCGGCGCGCCCGTGCATCCGGCGGCGCATGGCGGCGTTGGGTTCGACCAGCACCAGCGGGTCCGGGTAAGGCACCTGGAACACAAGGATCTGATCCTTGCGCAGCGGCAGTTCCGGGATGCGGTGGCGGGTCTGGATCACGCTGGCACCTTCCGTCAGCGTGGTGCCGCTGACACCGGGGCAGGTCAGCGCGAAAAACGCGCGGATATTGGCGGCGTTGACGCTGTCATCGGCGCCCTGGTCGATCACCTTGACGCAATCGCGCGGGCCGAGCAGCGCCAGCGTGAGTTGCATCCCCCCGGTGCCAAAGCCCCGCGCAATCGGCATTTCGCGGCTGGCATAGGGCACCTGATGGCCCGGAATGCACACCGCCTTGAAGATGGTGCGGCGCAACTCGCGCTTGGCGTCTTCATCAAGGAAGGCAAAGCCGTATTCGGCCCCGGCGTGCCCTTGCGCCATGGTGTCAGTTGGAAACATCACTTGCCTCCTCGGCCTTGTCGCGCGCGGCGCGCAGGCGGTCCATATCGGATTGAAAGGTGACGTAATGCGGCATCTTGTAATGGGTGCAAAAGCCCATGCTTTCGATCCCGTCGACATGCAGCAGCACGAATTCGGGGTCTTCCGAGGGGTTCTTGATGCTGCCCTTCTCGGCGGCCACGGATATGGCGCGATCCAGCACCGCCATGGCAATCGCCTTGACCTCGTTATGGCCGAAACAGGCCCCATAGCCCAAGGTAAAGACCGGCGCGCCCTCATCGGTTTTCTCGAACATGGCGACGATTTCGCATTCGGTGACCTGCACCTCGCCGATCTCGACCGGTTTGCCCGTCACCGGGTGCGGCGCCATCACCGGCAGATATCCCACCCGCAATTCGCCCACCGTGGGGTGCACATCGCCATAGCCGCGCATGTTGGAATAGGCCAGCGCCAGCAGCCCGCCGGTTTCGCCGCGCGCCATGGTGGCCAACTGCGCCGAGCGCGGCACGGGGAAGATCAACGGCGTGCGGGTGATGTCGAAAGGCGGTGTGTCGTCCTCTTCAAGGGGCGGCAGCAGGCCTTCGTCGCGCAGGGTATCGAGCACCTTTGGAAAGGTGGTCGGGCGGTGCGCTGCGGGGCGGTTGCCGAACCAGTCTCGGGTGATCTGTTGAAACGTCTCTGCGCCTTCGTCCATCAACTCGAACCGGAACAGGCGGTGCAGGTAATCGGGCGTGGCCCCCAGCATCTGACCGCCGGGAATATCCTTGAACGCGGCCGAGACGCGGCGCGTGACCCGCATGGCGCGGGTGTCATGCGGCACGGTTTCGCCCAGCCGCGGCTTGGTCGAGCGGTAGGCGCGCAGGAAGAACGCCGCCTCCAGACTGTCGCCAAGGCTTTGTTTCAGCGCAAGCGCGGCAAGGCGGGGATGATAAAGCCCGCCCTCGGACAGCACGCGCGAATGCAACAGCGGCATCTGGCGGGTGATTTGGTCCAGCTCGATCGGATCGCCCGCGCCCATTGCGCGCAGCGCGTCCATGATGCGGGCGGACCCGGCGATCGCCTCTTCCCCGCCACGAATGGCAACATAGGCCATGGCTTAGCCCTCCGTAATCTTGGTTGTGCGCGGCAGGATCGCCACGCGGGTTGCGTCCGTCAGCACCATGTCGCAGCCCATCGGGAAATCGGCGCACCAGCGCGCACGCGCCACCAGCCAGTCGGGTGCAAGGCCCGTGACATGCAAGGTGTTGGTGGTCTTGATGCCGGGGCCGGACAGGGTCAGGGGAGGGCCTTCGCTCAGGCTATCGACCAACAGGACGATGGTCGCGCCACCCTCGGGCGCATCCAGCGTGCCGATGCGCGGGGTAAAGCTGGGCGCCGTGCCCCCGGCGGCAAGGATGAAGCCTGCCCCCTCGGGTGCTGCGCGTTGCGCGTCCAGAAACCGCCAGGCGGTCTCGTCCAGCGTGCCGGTCAGATCGGCCAGCGCTTGGGTATTGTCGCAAAACGTGGCCAGCGCGGCCAGCGAAGCCGGGGCGTCGCCCAGATGCGCCGAGAGGTCCGCCAATGTGCCAGGGCGCGCAGCGATGTCAAGGATCAGGCGAAACAGCGCCTGATGATTGGCGGGCCGCCAGACGGGGGCCAGATCGAGCACGGTCATTCGTCTTCCTTCGACAAAAGCTGGAAATCGACGCGGGTGCGGTCCAGCACCAGCGCGCGGTCGGCCTCTTGCCCTGCGCGCGCGGCTTGGCCAGCGGCGATCAACGCCTCGATCTCGGGGGCCTCCATCCACTCGGCGGCCAGCGCGGCATCCAGCACCGCGATCCGCGTCACGCGCGCCAAGTCATCCGACATCAGCGTAGCACCCCCTTCGGCACGTTGCCCGTCGCGGCTCAGGCGCAGATGCACCCGCGCCACCGGCACCTCGCCCAGATGGAACGCCGCGCCCGCCACGCTGTCGCGCAGGCGCATCAGCATCAGCCCCTCACGCGGCGGCGCCATCGCCTCGACCTGCGCGCTTGCCGTGATCCGCCCGGCCAGCGCCGCCAGATCTGCGGGGTCAGCCGCGGCCAGCGCCGCGCCCCAGTCTTCTCTTTGTGGTCGTGTCATATCTGTCATCCTATCAATCTTGCGCGCAAGCGCGCCGCGACCTGATCCAGCACGAACACGGTGAGGAAAATCACCAGCAGGATCGTGCCGACATGGCCATAATCAAACGTATCGTAGCGCCCCTTGAGCTCCTGCCCGATGCCGCCCGCACCGACGAGACCGATCACCGCCGCCATGCGCACGTTGCGATCAAGGATATAAAGCGTATAGGCCACGTAGGACGGTGCCACCTGCGGCAGAACGGCGGCGCGCAGCACCCGGAACTTGCCCGCGCCAAGGGCGGTCAGCGCCTCTTGCGGCTTGGGGTCGGCGCCTTCGATATCCTCGGCATAGAACTTGCCCAGAAACCCCGCGCCATGCAGGCCAAGCGCAAGATAGCCCGCAATCGCGCCAAAGCCGAAACCCAGCACCAGAAACATCGCGATGATCAGTTCCGGCATCGAGCGCAGGAAACTGACAATCCCGCGGCTGGCGGAATAGGCGAACCGGTTGGGCGTGTAGTTGCGTGCGCCGAAAAACGCGAGCGGGATCGACAGCAGAACCGCGATGATCGTGGCCCAGATGGCAATCTCGAAGGTTTCCACCATCTTCGAGAGCACCTTGATCAGGTAACCGAAGGGATGCACCAGGTATTCCTTGGTCTCGACCTGTGGTTCGGCCTGCAACGTTTCGGCATTGAGGTGATAGCTCGTCACCTCAACTGTCTCGATCCGGGTGAATCGGGGCAGGTTGTCTCGGTCAATGTCGCTTAGCCGCGCCATTTCCTGCTTGTCGGCGATGACAAACGGGAACAGCGCGCCAATCATCCGGCCAAGGCCCTTGCCGACTTGGCTTTCCTCTTGCAATCCGACGCCGGCCAGCACCGCCTCGCCGGTCAGGCGCAGCATTTTGCCCACTTCCATGCGCTGCCCCGACCAGATCAGCGCAAGCGCAATCAACAGAACCGCCAATGCGGCGCGCCAGTCATAGGGCGCGCGCAGATGCCACTCCGTGGCCGGGCGCGGATGCCCGCCGGTTTCAAGGATGGCTTCACGCATAGATCTTCTCCTTCGGCTCAGCGCCCGGCACGGCCAGACCTTCGTAAAGTTCGGCCTCGGCGCGGGCATCAAACAGCGCCGGCTTGCCGTCAAAAACAACGCGGCCCTTGCGCATCCCGATGATGCGGTCGGCGAATTCGCGCGCCAGATCGGTCTGGTGCAGGCTGCACAGCACGGTGGCACCCTGCTCACGGGCGGCCTCGCGCAAGAGGCCCAGAACCTCGCGGCTGATCGCCGGATCAAGGCTTGCCACCGGCTCATCCGCCAGAATGATTTCAGGCTTGAGCAACAGCGCGCGGGCAATGCCGACACGTTGCTGCTGCCCGCCCGACAGCGCCGAGGCGCGCCGCGTCAGATGCAGTTCATCAAGCCCGACACGGGCCACCACCTCGCAGGTGCGCTGGCGCAGCGCGGGCGGATACCAGCCCAGCATGGCGCGCCAACCCGGCACCTCGGCCACGGCACCCGACAGCACATTGGCCGCAACGCTCACGCGTTCCACAAGGTTGAATTGTTGATGCACCATCGCCACGCGGCGGCGGATGCTGTGCAGGGTTTTCGGCGTCAGCACCGTATCGCCCAGCACCATTTCGCCGGCGGTCAGATCGGTCAGCCCGTTCACCGCCCGCAAGAGCGTTGATTTGCCAGAGCCGGATGGCCCAAGCACGACGCAGAATTCGCCGCGCGCGACATGCGCCGTCACACCGTCAAGCGCCGCGACGCCATCGGCATAGACCTTGCGCAGCCCCCGGAAAGAGAGGTGCGCCTGCCCCTCCCGGCCGGTGGCAAGTGCTGCGTTGATGATCGCCGCAGCCGCCATCAGTTCGACGCCTTCGCGATGATCGCGTTGCGCAGATCGCCCGAGACCTTGGACAGCGTGGCCAGGGCCGGGGCCATCATGTCATCCGAGATCGACGCATCATAACGGTCGACCTGCTTGCCGCCATAGCCGCGGATCATTTCGGGGGTGACGCCCGGGGCCTCATGCACGGTGTTGAAGGCATCGCGCAGGCTGGTCTTGACCGCCTCGGGCAGCTTGGTCGACATGGCCAGCGGCGGGTTGGGGATAGGGTCGGACTTGCCGATCACGATCACCTCTCCGGCGTTGATCGTGCCCTGGTTCATCGCCTTCTCAAAGCTGTCAAACGAGGCGGCGGCGGCCTCAACCTTGCCCTCGGCCAGCGCCTTGAGGCTGTTGGCATGGCTGCCGGTCATGCGGATCGCCGACAGGTCAGTCGCCGGGTCAAGCCCCGCCGACAGCATCATCGCCACCGGATAGACAAAGGACGAGGTGGAATTGGCATCGCCAAAGGCCATTTCCCGCCCCTTGAGATCGGCAACCGACGCGATCCCGCTGTCCTTGCGCGCATAGATGCCCGAGAAATAGGTCGAGTTGCCCTTCAGAACGTCCACCGCCAGCAATTCGGCGCAGCCGCGCTCCTTTGCGGGCAGGTAAGAGGCCGGACCGAACCATGCGATTTCGATCACGTCCGAGCAGATCGCCTCGATGACGGTGGCATAGGTCTGACCAACCTTGATGTCGAAATGCAGACCGGTCGAGGCGGTCACCGCGTCAAAAACCGGTTTGAAAGATAGTGCCCCGTAGCGTGGTGTA
>DISF01000071.1:0-3119 GCA_002421985.1 Roseovarius sp. UBA6217
TGGAGGCGGCGGTGGAAAAGGTGCTTGCAGACGGCCTGCGCACCGCCGATCTGATGGGGCCCGAGGGCGGCACGCCGGTCTCGACTTCGGGCATGGGCGACGCGATCCTCGCCGCGCTCGACGCAAGCCTGTGACAGGCCGGGGGCCGGGGGGCGCATTTCGCGCTTGCCAACCCCCGCGCCCTCGTCTATCCCGCGCGGCACGGTCGGAGTGTAGCTCAGCCTGGTAGAGCACTGTCTTCGGGAGGCAGGGGCCGGAGGTTCGAATCCTCTCACTCCGACCAATGAAATCAACATGCTATATGTCCGGCGCGGCGGGGCACCGATTGTGTCAGGTGCCAAACACAAGACTGTGCCCGCGCGCATTCGCACGCCCGGCGCGATCGAGACAATGCTGTCGCGGCGATGAGGCCGCACCACCCTCAACGAAATCTCCGGTTTTCAACGCGGCGGGCCCGACCGGGCATCCGACTCAGGCATTCTCTACGGGCACCGCCGCGCCGTGGGGGCCATGCGCGGATTTCCGCGTAAGATCAGGATAAGCACGGATTTTCGCAGGAATCGCCCGCCCTGCCCAAAGGGGGTGTTGTATCTGCGCCACAATTACGACGGGATGCGCGCGCGGGTCTGGGGCTTCGTTGACACTCGGGGGGGGATTGGCGCATTCCAATACCAAGCCGTGTCAATGACTGGTGCGGCGGATATGAAAACCTGCTTATGAGGAGGGACACCCTTGAACAAGCATCTTCTTAGCACCAGCGCGATTGCTCTCGGCGTCGCCATGGCCGCACCGGCCGCCGCCCAGGAATGGAACCTGGATTGGGGCGGCTACGTCAACTCTTATGTCGGTATCGTCGATGTTTCCGGCACCGGCGTCGCTGCCGGCGCTGACTTTGACGGCGTGAACACGTTCACCGACGCGGAATTCCACTTCCGCCCGTCCGTCACGCTCGATAACGGCATGACCTTCGGTTACCACTATGAACTCGAAGGGTTGATGACCGGTGGTGCCCTCGTCGACGAATCCTACATGACCATCTCCAGCGACACGCTCGGCCGCATCATCCTCGGCAACGAGAACTCTGCCGGTTACCTGATGATGGGTTCTGTCGATCTGCCGACCGCTTCGTCGTTGCGGATCAACTCGAATTCGATCTCGAACTTCATCCCGCTTGCCTTGGGCCCCGGGCATGCTGGCCACCGTCAGGCGGGGCAGTCGTTGATGACCGAAGTTGCGGGCAACAATGACGTGCCGCGCATCACCTATTTCACGCCGTCCTTCAACGGCCTGACCCTCGGTGTGTCCTACGCGCCTGCGGGTGATGTCAACGCCGGCAACAACGGCCCGCTGGACTTCAACCAGGCTGGTCGCGTGACCGACATCTTCGACCTCGGTGTCGGCTACAAGCAGTCGTTCAACGGTGTTGATCTCTCCCTCGCGGCCCGCTGGGGCACGGGTTCGCGGAACGCGCGCGCTGCAAGCACGACTATCACGGGTGTAACGGGTATTGACCCTGATGGGAGCCTTCTGGGGTCAGGGACACTTACCGGCGATGAAATCTTGACGAGAGTGGAGGGGAGCACGACAGGCGCCGTCCAGGCAGGTGATCCCACCACCTGGGCCATCGGCGGTAGGGTTGGCGTTGCCGGCTTCACCATCGGCGCGACCTATGCCGAGAACGATGCTGACAACGCCACCAGCGCTGGCAACCAGAAGGGCTGGGGCCTTGGCGTGACCTATGACATCCCCGGCCCGTGGACCGTTGGCTTCACCACCTATCAGGGTGAAGCGAAAAACACCGCCGGCCGGCCGACCTCTGACTACGACGTCTATCAGCTCTCCGCGCGCCGCGCTCTCGGCACCGGCGTAAGCTGGGAAGTCGGCTACGTCTACGCCGAAACGACCAATGGCGCGGCTGCTGGCAACCCGAAGATCAAGGGTAACCTGCTGACGACCGGTATCAACCTGAGGTTCTAATCCGGCCCATCTGAAAAAATGGCGGCGGGGGGTGACAATACCCTCCGCCGCTTTTATGTCTGCGGTTGATATTTCGTATCCCGCAATACGGATGACCCGCCGCATGAAAAAAAACATCGTCTGGATGGCATCATACCCCAAATCCGGCAATACATGGGCGCGCATCTTTCTTGCCAATTACATCTCGAATGCGCGCAAGCCCGTGCCGATCAATCAGGCGCATCGCGTCGCGATAAGCGACTCGGTCGCCAAGTTGTATCGCATGGTCGCCGGTGGCCAGCTTGACGTGTCCGATATCGACCGGACAGTGCAGTTTCGCGCGGGGGTGCTGCGTGGGATCGCCGCCAATAATGCCGATATCAACCTTGTGAAAACGCATAACGCGCGGGTGGTCGCGCGGGGCGTGACGCTCATCCCCGAAAGCGTCACCCGCTCGGCGATGTATCTTGTGCGCAACCCGCTCGACATGGTGCTGAGCTACGCGCGCCATTACGGCATGACGGCGGACGAGGCGGTCTATACCGTGAGCCACCCCGAAAATGCCAACCCCCCCGATGAAGAGACGGTGACGCAATTCATGGGGTCGTGGTCGGACCATGTGCGAAGCTGGACCGCCAAGGCGGATTTCCCGATCCTTGTGCTGCGTTACGAGGATATGCTGGCCGATCCGCGCACGTCCTTTGCGCGGATGGTAGAGCATCTGGGAATGCCGCTCGATGTCGAGCGGCTTGACCGCGCGATCCTGTTTTCGAGCTTCAAGGAACTGTCCGAGCAGGAGGCGAAACAGGGTTTCATCGAGAAATCCGAGCAAGCCGAGAGGTTCTTTGCCAAGGGGCAGAAGGACCAGTGGAAAACCGATCTGCCCGCGCGGCTGGTCAAGAAGATGAAGCACGCGCATCGCAAGGTGATGAAACAATTCGGGTATCTGGAATGAGCGATCTTCGGCGCATTATCTGGCTGGCAAGCTATCCCAAATCGGGCAACACTTGGATGCGGTCGCTTCTGGCGCATTATTTCATGCCGCGCGGGCAGGCCCCGGACATCAACCACCTTGCCCGGTTCACCACCGGCGATATACGGCAGGATTTCTTTGACCGCGCCGCCGGGCGGCCCTTTCGGGGCGAGACCTATGAGGACTGGAT
>DISF01000071.1:3271-34845 GCA_002421985.1 Roseovarius sp. UBA6217
CTCCGAGACCGGCATTTTCGAGGCGCTGGGCCGGTGGGACGAGCATGTTACCACATGGACAACCGCCCCCGGCCTGCCGCGCCATGTCATCCGCTACGAGGATATGCTGCGCCGCGCCGAACGCGAGATGACCAATCTGCTGGAGAAATTCCTGCGCGTGAAGGTGGACAAGGGGCAATTGGCCTATGCGCTGCGCGAGACAAGTTTCGACGCGCTGAAAAAGCAGGAGGCGAGAGACGGCTTTCGCGAGCGCCCGCCGCATATGAAATCCTTCTTTGCCAAGGGGCAGGCGGGTGTCTGGCGCGAGGATCTTGGCCCGGAGCAGGTGGGCCGCATCCGCGAGGCGTTCCTGCCGGTGCTGGAAAAATGGTATCCCGAGCTGCTGGATGAGACGGCAGCCTTCGCGGGCGCGGCCTGAATTCGGCCTGATACGGCCCGGATCTGGTATCGGATGCGCGCATACCTATCTTGAGGGTGGCGATTTGAATGATGGAGGGTTTCATGATCCGGACGGTTTCGATACTTTTGGCGGGTGGTTTGCTCGGCGCGTGTGGTATCCCGCAGGAAGCGCAGGTGGCGGCGCCGCTCGGGGCCGATCCGGTGCTTGCCGGGGGAAGCTATAGCAGCGGCGGCGGCCTGACGGTGGCCGTCGATGTCCGCGAGGCACAGGGCCGCACCATGGTTTGCGGGGTCTGGGCCGAGAGNNCGGCGCGGTCCGGCTCGGGGACGAGACGCTGGTGCGGGGGCTGCGGTTCATGGCAGAGGTGCCGCCGATGGCCGATTATGCCGGGCAGCAGGCGAATTGTGCGGTGATCGCGCGTGCGTGGCAGCCCGGTGATGCGGCGCGGCGCGTGGCAATCGGACTGCCCCGGCAGGTGGTCGTGGTGGATAGTGACGAGGATGGCGGGGGGGTCGTCGTGACTTTTGCTCCGACCGGCCCCGGCGCGGGCGGGGTCTGATCGCACCCGCGCCGGTTGGTGCGCTAGAGCATGTTGCGCAAAAGTGGGCACCGGTTTTGCGCAGAAAAACATGCGACCGCAAAAGGTTAGAGCGTGTCGCGTGAATGCGAATGAACGCGACACGCTCTAAGGCTTGGGGGATACCTCCCCCAAGCCCCCCGGTTCAAAGCAGGGATTTTACCTTGGCAGCCACGGCCTCTGCCGTGATGCCGAATTGCTCGTAGAGCACCTCGGCAGGGGCGGAGGCCCCGAAATCGTGCATCCCGACAAAACCGCCCTTGTCGCGTCTGCCGCGCTCGCCATAGAGCCAGCGATCCCAGCCAAAGCGAATTCCCGCCTCGACTGCCACGCGCACCGGCCCTGCGGGCAGGACGCGGCGGCGATAGCTTTCGTCCTGCTCGTCGAAAAGCTCCCAGCACGGCATGGAGACGACGCGCGTGCCGATCCCCTCGGCCTGCAAAAGATCACGTGCGGCCATTGCGATCTCGACCTCCGAGCCGGTGGCCATGAGAATCGCCTGCCGCTTGCCCTCTGCCTCGGCCAGAACATAGGCACCTTGTGCGGTGAGGTTCCTGGTCTTGTGATCTCGGCGCAGCGTCGGCAGGTTCTGGCGCGTCAGCGACAGCACCGAGGGCGTGGTTTTGGAGGCAAAGGCAAGCTCCCACGCCTCGGCGGTCTCGATCGTGTCGCAGGGGCGGAACACCCAGGTGTTGGGCGTGGCGCGCGAAATCGCCAGATGTTCCACCGGCTGGTGGGTCGGGCCGTCCTCGCCCAGCCCGATACTGTCATGGGTCATCACGAACACGGTGGGGATTTTCATAAGCGCGGCAAGGCGCATCGAGGGGCGCGCGTAATCGGTAAAGCACATGAAGGTGCCGCCATAGGGGCGGATGCCGCCATGCAGCGCCATGCCGTTCATCGCCGCCGCCATGCCGTGCTCGCGGATGCCGTAATGGATGTAGCGGCCCTTGGGATTGTCCACATCAAAGACGGTCATGTCGCCCGAGCGGGTGTTGTTGGAGCCTGAAAGGTCGGCAGAGCCGCCGATGGTCTCGGGCAGGATCGGGTTGACCACTTCGAGCACCATCTCGCTCGATTTGCGGGTGGCAACCTTGGGGGCCTCTTCGCTGATCTGCTTTTTCAGCGCGCGGATGCGGGCAGAGAGCTTTGCGGGCACGTCGCGGGCAAAGATGCGCGCGATCTCGGCGCGTTTCGGCGAGGCAGCAAGCCGCGCCTGCCAGTCGGCATGGGCACCCGCGCCGCGCTTGCCGATTGTCTCCCATGCCGATTTCACCTCGGCGGGCACTTCGAACGGGCCGTAGGGCCAGCCATAGGCGTCCTTGGCCGCCCGAAGCTGCGCCGCATCGGTGAGCGCGCCGTGGCCCTTGGAGGTATCCTGCGCGGCATGGCCAAGCGCGATATGGGTCTTGCAGGCGATCATGCTGGGCTGCGCGGTGGTCTTCGCCTCGGTCAGCGCCGCATCAATCGCCACCGGGTCATGGCCGTCGATCTCGATCACATGCCAGCCCGATGCGCGGAAGCGCGCCACCTGATCGGTGCGGTCCGCCAGATCAACGGTGCCGTCGATGGTGATGTTGTTGTTGTCCCAAAGCACGATGAGGCGCGACAACTGGTGCCGCCCGGCAAGCCCGATGGCCTCCTGGCTCACGCCCTCCATCAGGCAGCCGTCACCGGCGATGACATAGGTGTAATGATCCATCAGCTTTGGCCCGAAGCGCGCGCGCAGCGAGACCTCGGCGATGGCAAAGCCGACGGCGTTGGCAATCCCCTGACCGAGCGGGCCGGTGGTGGTCTCGATGCCTGCGGCGTGGCCATATTCCGGGTGGCCCGCCGTGCGCGCGCCCCACTGGCGGAAATTGCGGATTTCTTGAATCGTCATGTCCGCATAGCCGGTCAGGTGCAAGAGCGCGTAGAGCAGCATCGAGCCGTGGCCTGCCGACAGGATGAAGCGGTCACGATCCGGCCAGTCGGGGTTTTGGGGATCGAATTTCAGGTGCTTCTCGAACAGCACGGTGGCCACATCGGCCATGCCCATCGGCATTCCCGAATGGCCGGAATTGGCGGCGGCGACGGCGTCGAGGGTGAGCGCGCGAATGGCCGCGGCTTTCATCCAGTGATCGGGGTGCGCGTCGCGCAGGGCAGCAATATCCAAGGGGGGCGTCCTTTGAGTGGTGTGACGGTTGCCCGCTCAATACCAGCCCGCACCGGGAATTCAAGCGCGGCCCGGTCTGCGGCCCGGTCTGCGGCGCGCGCAGGGGCCGCTATGGGGGCGCATTTTCGCCGTGTTGCGTCTAGACTTGATTGCAACGGGCAAGTCGTGCGATTCATTGCAGCCAAGGCCATAGTTCAATGAGGGATCGCGCAGATGAGCCAGATCGACGAGTTGCAGACCCGGATCACCGCGGCGCTGGAGCGTATCGAGCGCGGGGTGAATGCCCGCGCCGATGCCCGCGCCGAGGCCGAGGCCGCCAGACGCGAGGCCGAGGCCGCGCGGTCCGAGGCCGAGGCATCCGGCGGCGCGGTGCTTGACAGCCTGCGGCAGGAGCTTGAGGATGAGCGCCTCGTGACCGCGCAGATGGAGGAGCGCATCAAGGTGCTGCACGCGCGGCTTGAGGAAAAGGAGGCGGCGCTCGCGGCCTTGCAGGAGGCGCAACGCAGCGCCCCTGCGCGGCGCGAGACGCTGGCGCGGCTCGATACCGATCTGCAAGCCTTGCGCGCCGCCAACGAGCAGTTGCGCCAGAGCAACGCGGCGCTGCGCGAGGCAAACGCGGCGGGCGTGGCCGAGCCGCATCTCATCAACAAGGCGATGATGGCCGAGCTTGAAAGCCTGCGCGCCGCGCGCGCGGTGGAGCGGGGCGAGGTGGCGCTTGTGCTGGCCGAGATCGACAGCGCCGTGGCCGGGGCCACGGATCAGACGGAGGACGCGTGATGCCCGAGGTAACCATCGAGATCGGCGGGCGGGCCTTCGAGGTGGCCTGTCAGGCGGGCGAAGAGCCGTATCTGCACGCGGCCGCCCAAATGCTCGACGAGGAGGCCGCCGTGCTCTCGGCGCAGGTGGGCCGCGTGCCCGAGGCGCGGATGCTGCTCATGGCAGGGCTGATGCTGGCCGACAAGACCGCGAACCTGCAAGACCGGCTTGCGCAGGCCGAGGCCGAGCTTGAGACGCTACGCGCCATGCCCGCCCCCGCGCCCGAGCGCATCGAGGTGCCGGTGGTGCCCGATGCGGTGGTCGATACCCTGTCCGAGATCGCCGCCCGCGCCGAGGCGCTGGCCGATACGCTCGACCCGGGCGAGGAACGCTAGAGCATGGCCCGTATCGCCGCGCTTTTTGTTCTGGTGCTCGCCGTGGCGCTGCTTGCCTTCATCCGGCTCGCGCCCTCGGACCCGCTGCGCTGGCACCAGATGCCCGGCACGATCACCAACCGCGATCTCGAAGGCGGCGCCATGCGCCGGGTCGAGGGCGATCTGGCCGCGTTTGACGCGATCATCCGGGCCACGCCGCGCACGCGGGTTCTGGCGGGTTCGGTGGCCGAGGGGATGGTCACCTATGTCACGCGCTCGCGCGTGTTCGGTTTCCCCGATTATACAACGGTGCGGCAGGCGGACGATATGCTTGAGATTTACGGGCGGCTGCGGTTCGGGCGTTCAGATCTGGGCGTGAACGCCGCCCGTATCGACGGCTGGCTGGAGCGGCTCGCCGAGACCCGATGACAGGCAGCCATCGCTCACCTTGCGCCAGATCGGCACGTTGAGCGACATGGCGCAGCGCGCCATGAACACCCGGCCCATGAACACCCGGCCATCGACGCGCAGGCAGGTCATCTCGCCCATCCCGACGCGCGCGCCCTGACTGTCGGTGCAATAGCATTCCACCGTCTTGCCGCCGATGGTCGCATCCGCGAGGGCGGGCGTTGCCGCAAGCAGAAGAAGGGGCAGGATCACGCGCATGGCTCGGGTGTAGCACGCTGTCGGGCCTTTGGCGAGATGCGCCCTTGCCGACCGGGGCGCGCGGGCGGCGAGGGGGGGAAATGAGTATTTGGGCCAAGAAGAAACAGGGGGTGGGGGCGCGGTAACCAATTACCAGCCACATGCCTCGCGCAGCGGTGCCACCGCTTCATCAAGGCCGGAAATCCGATATTCTGCGGTCACGGTGCTGTCAGAGAATGGTGTTGCCCGGATGATCAGCCGGTCATGGTCCATCATTTTCTTTATGAACGGGATCGCCTGCCCACCGCTCCATAGTCCAAGTGCCATGTTGTCATTGCTTTCGCGGAAGTTCTGGATTTGCGCCTTCTCGGAGTCGAGACGATAGGTAACGCGCCCTTTTCCCTGAATGGAAGACATGAAGCAGTCGCCGAAATGGATCCAGAGGCTGGTGGTGTTTTCGCGACAAGCCATGTAAATGCTGTGGCTCCCGCGCTTGTAGGGACAATTGGTCTGCTCGTGACTGAGAAGCGACACCCACACATTGGTAGAGTCATCAATCTTGGATGTTTCGGTTCTCACGCGCCAGTCGCCGGTGCTGACGGTTTTTTCGCTGACATCGGGGCCGTATCCAGCTTCTTTGTCGTAACATGACAGACGATCAAGGCTGCTCTCTATCGAGAGGCATTTTGTGATGTCGGCGTTCGCGGTGCTCGTTATGCTTAGAATCGCACTCGTCGCAATAATCATGCCAAGTCTCACAATCGTCTCCTTTTCAATCTTAAGTGAAGTAGACCCTTCTTATGGTAGCATCGCGCCTGTGGCGCACAAGCCCCCATCCTTTTGATGCGCCCTTGACCGCGCCGTGGCGATGGGACAGAGGATCGCGGTCATGGTGCCCTTGGACAGATTGCAGCGGATTGTCGAGCGTTTCGAGTATATCGAGGCGCAGATGAGTGCGGGCGGCGGCGATATCGCGCGGCTGGGGCGCGAATATGCCGAGTTGCGCCCGGTGGTCGCGGAAATCCGCGCCTATGAGCAGGCGCTGGGCGATCTGGCGGGCGCGCGCTTGATGCTGGATGATCCGGAAATGCGCGCGCTGGCCGAGGATGAGATCGCCGATATCGAGGCGCGGCTTCCGGAGATGGAGCGCGCGCTGCGGCTGGCGCTGTTGCCGCGCGACGCGGCCGATGCGCGGCCCGCGATCCTCGAGATACGGCCCGGCACCGGCGGCGAGGAGGCGGCGCTTTTCGCCGCGGACCTCATGCGCATGTATCAGCGCCATGCCGAGGCGCGGGGCTGGTCGTTTGATGTGATCGAGGAGCAGTGGAGCGAGCTTGGCGGCTTGCGCGAGCTGGTGGCGCGGGTGCGCGGCGAGGGGGTGTTTGCACGGCTCAAGTTCGAATCGGGCGTCCACCGTGTTCAGCGCGTGCCCGAGACCGAATCGGGCGGGCGCATTCATACCTCTGCGGCCACCGTGGCGGTGCTGCCCGAGGCGGAGGCGGTGGATGTGGTGATTGATCCGGGCGATCTGCGGATCGACACGATGCGATCCTCGGGCGCGGGCGGGCAGCATGTCAACACCACCGATTCGGCGGTGCGCATCACCCATATCCCCACCGGGATCGTGGTGACGAGCAGCCAGAAATCGCAGCACCGCAACCGCGACATCGCCATGGAGGTGTTGCGCGCGCGGCTTTTCGACATGGAGCGGCAGAAGGCGCATGGCGACCGCGCGGCGGAGCGCGCCGCGCAGGTGGGATCGGGCGACCGCTCGGAGCGCATCCGCACCTATAATTTTCCGCAAGGGCGGGTGACGGATCACCGGATCGGGCTGACGCTCTACAAGCTCGATCAGGTGATGCAGGGCGATCTGGACGAGTTGACCGAGGCGTTGACAACAGACGCGCAAGCGCGGCTGTTGTCGGAGGTGGAATGAGCGTGCGGGCCGCGCTGGCGGCGGCGGTGCGGCGGCTGTCGGAGGCCGGGATCGAGGGCGCGGCGGGCGATGCGCGCGCGCTTCTGGCCGAGGCGATGGAGGTGGGGCGCGACCGGCTCACGCTGCATCTCGGCGATGAGATGGGGGGCGGGGCCACGGCACGGTTCGAGGCGATGCTGGCGCGGCGGGTGGCGCGCGAGCCGGTGGCGCGCATCCTTGGGCGGCGGGCATTCTGGGGGCGCGACTTCAGGATCACGCCCGATGTGCTCGACCCGCGGCCCGAGACCGAATGCCTGATCGCGGAGGCGCTGGCGGGGCCTGCGCCCGCGCGCCTCATTGATCTCGGCACGGGCAGCGGCGCGATCATCGTGACGCTGCTGGCCGAGTGGCCCGGCGCGCGCGGCGTGGCGAGCGACATCTCGCCCGCCGCACTGGCGGTGGCGGGCGAGAACGCGGCACGGCACGGGGTGGCGGGGCGGATTGATCTGGTGGAAAGCGACTGGTTTGCCGGGATCGAAGGCCGGTTCGATCTGATCGTGTCGAACCCGCCCTACATCGCCCGCGCCGAGATGGAGGGGCTGGCCCCCGAGGTGCGCGGGCACGATCCGCGCGCGGCGCTTTGCGATGGCGGTGACGGGCTTTTGGCCTATCGCGCGCTGGGCGCGGGGGTGATGGCGCATCTGGCACCGGGGGGGCGCGTTCTGGTCGAGATCGGCGCGCGGCAGGGCTTTGCTGTGGCGGATATCCTTGTTCAGGCGGGGCTGGCGGGGGTGCGCGTGCTGCCCGATCTCGACGGGCGCGACCGGGTGGTTGCCGGGCATCATCCCGCCGAAACCGTCTGAGCGGCGCGGAAATGCACCAATCCTGTGCAAAACCTTGCGGTTTTCGCTTGTCAGGCCGCTTTGGGCGTGATTAGACGGGGCATCGCTCAGGCGGACGCCCTTCAGGGTGTCGCGGGCGGTATCAAGCCAAGACATGTCCGATCCGGGAGCATGAGGCGCATGGGGCGCCGGGCGGATCAAGCGGCACTCAGACCACAAGGCCGGACTGCAAACACATGAGACCATCCAAGTCACGTTCGCGGAACAAATCGAACCGCAACCGATCCGTCGGCAATGTCGTCAACCGCGTGTTCGACAGCTCCGGCCCCGAGGGCAAGGTGCGCGGCACGCCGCAGCAGATCATCGACAAGTATACCCAGCTTGCCCGCGATGCGCAGCTTGGCAATGACCGGGTTGCGTTCGAGAATTTCCAGCAGCATGCCGAGCATTACCAGAGGATGCTCAACGAGGCGCAGCGCGAGCAGGACGCGCGGCGCGAGGATCACGAGCGCCAGAATCGCGACCGCCAGACCGATCGTGATCGTGATCGCGGCCCGCGCGAGGGCGGCCCCTTGCAGGGCGAAGATCAACTCGCCGACCCGGCGCGCAGCGCGCAGCCCGATATCATCGAGCCTGCCGATAGCTTTGACAGCGGTCTGGTGGAGACGCCCGAGACGCGGGCCGAGAGCCGGGTTGAACCTCGCGGCGAAGATCAAGGCGATAGCAAGGGCGAGGAGACCCCCCCGCGCAAGCCCGCCCGCAAGCCGCGCACCCGCAAACCGGCGAAACCCGCAGGCGAGAGCGGCGAGAGCGGCCAGGGCGCGCAAAACGATGCGCTCGGCGATGGCGGCCCCGACCTTTCTGCCGGGCCATCGAAGGCCGCGGAATAGGCGCGCGTGGGCCAGTCTGCGCCTGTGATGACCGATCCGGCCCGCCCCGAGACCCCGCAGCCCGCCTTTGTGCTGGTGCGCCCGCAGATGGGCGAGAATATCGGTGCGGCGGCGCGGGCGATGTGGAATTTCGGGCTTGACGGGATGCGCCTTGTCGCCCCCCGCGATGGCTGGCCCAACCCGGCGGCGGTCGCGATGGCGAGCGGCGCGGGGCGGATCCTCGACCGGGCGGGCCTGTTCGCGGATGTCGCGGGCGCGGTGGGCGATTGCTCTTACGTGATGGCCACCACGGCGCGGGTGCGGGGCCTGACCAAGCCGGTGCTTAGCCCCGAGCGCGCCATGCAGGAGGCCGCGCGCCGCGCCGCCATTGGCGAGCGCGTGGCGATGCTGTTCGGCCCCGAGCGGGCGGGGCTGGAAAACGAGGATGTGGCGCGCGCCAATGCCCTTGTCAGCGTGCCGGTGAACCCCGAATTTCCCAGCCTCAACCTTGCGCAATGCGTGCTGCTTTGCGCCTATGAATGGCGCCGTGCCACGGCGCAGGTGCTGCCCGAGCGGGTGGACATGGCCGGGGCGGTCTGGGCCGAGCGCCACGAGATCGAGCGGCTTGCCGATCACTACGAGGCGCGGCTGGAGGCGGCGGGGTTTTTCTTTCCCGAGCACAAGGCGGCGCGGATGCGGCTCAACCTGCGCAACCTGTGGAGCCGGATGCCGCTCACGGCTGCGGATGTGCGGATGTTGCACGGCGTGATGCGGCAGATGGTCCGCTGGGCGGGGCGCGGTTGAAGGCGCGCGCGGCGCGGCCTACTTTGTGCCGCGGCACGATATCGAGGGGCGGGGCATGACCGGAAAACACAGCATTTTCGAGGAAGTGGGCGAGGCGCGGCCCAAGGCTGTGCCGCAGGGCGGGGGCATCGACGCGGGCCGCCGGGGCGCGCGGCGGGGCATTCGCATCTGGCTGATGCTACTGTTCGCGCTGGTGGTGGGGATGATCGCGGTGGGCGGACTCACGCGGCTTACCGATAGCGGGTTGTCGATCACCGAGTGGAAGCCGGTGACCGGCGCGCTGCCGCCGATGTCAGAGGCGGTCTGGCAAGAGGAATTCGACAAGTATCGCGCCATTCCGCAATATGAATTGCTCAACAAGGGCATGAGCCTCGCCGAGTTCAAGGCGATCTACTGGTGGGAATGGGGCCACCGGCAGTTGGGCCGCGTGATCGGCCTTGTCTGGGCGCTGGGTTTCTTTGGCTTCCTGCTGGCGCGGCAGATCCCGAGGGGCTGGGCCGGGCGGCTTTTGGGCCTTGGCGCATTGGGCGGCGCGCAAGGCGCGATCGGCTGGTGGATGGTGTCCTCGGGGCTGGGCGAGGGGATGGTTGCGGTGGCCTCTTACCGGCTCGCGGTGCATCTGGGGCTGGCCTTTGTCATCCTCGGGCTGATCGCGTGGTATGTGATGGCGCTGGGGCGCGAGGAGCGGGAATTGATGCAGGCGCGCCGCGCGCGCGAGACCAGGCTTTTGGGCCTGTCGACGGGCCTCATGCATTTCGCCTTTCTGCAAATACTCCTCGGCGCGCTGGTGGCCGGCATCGACGCGGGCCGCAGCTATACCGACTGGCCGCTGATGGCCGGGGGTATCGTGCCGCCCGACATGATGGCGCTGTCGCCGTGGTGGCGGAACCTGTTCGAGAATCCCGGCACGGTGCAGTTCATCCACCGGCTGAGCGGCTATCTGCTTTTGGCCTTTGCTGTGGCGGTCTGGCTGCGCGGGCGGCGTTCGGCGCATGTGGTGACACGCGGCGCGTTCAACGCCGTGCTTGCCGTGCTTCTGGTGCAGGTGGCGCTGGGGATCATGACGGTGCTTTACGTGGCACCGTGGCATTTGGCGATTGCGCATCAATTCGTGGCGGTGGTCCTGTGGGTGGCGATCCTTCGGGCGCGGTTCCTGAGCCATTATCCGCGCGCCACATCCATTCGGGGAGGGCTGGCATGACCGCCTATGATGATCTGATGGCGCTGGAGCGCGAAAGCCAGGCGCTGGCGCAGGTGGCCGGGCGGCTGGGCTGGGACCAGGAAACCATGATGCCGCGCGGGGCCGCCGCTCAGCGCGCAGAGGAGGCGGGTGCGATGCAGGCGGTGCTGCACGCGCGGCGCGGGGACGCGCGGCGCGGCGATCTGCTGGCGCAGGCCGAGGCAGAGGTGACAGGCGAGGTGGCGCGCGCGCACCTGCGCCATATCCGCCGCGACTACGCGCGCGCGGTGCGGGTGCCGGGCGATCTCGCCGTGGCGTTGGCGCGGCTTACAAGCCGGGCGCAGGGGCAATGGGCCGAGGCGCGGGCGGGCGATGATTACGCGCGCTTTGCCCCGGTTCTGGCCGAGGTGCTTCGGCTAAAGCGCGAGGAGGCGGCGGCGCTGGCGCGGGGCGGCGATCTCTATGATGCGCTGATCGATGATTTCGAACCGGAGATGACGGGCGCGCGGCTTGACGCGATGTTTGCCGAGATGCGGCCCCGGCTGGTGGATTTGCGCGCCCGCGCGCTTGATCGCGACTGGCCGGTGATGGAGGCCGCGTTCGAGGAACAGGCGCAACTGCGACTCGCGCGCGAGGTGGCGCGGCGCTTTGGCTATGATTTCGCGCGCGGGCGGCTTGATCTGGCGGTGCATCCGTTCAGTTCCGGCTCGGGCGACGATGTGCGCATCACCACGCGGGTGGCGGAGCATGATCCGTTCAATTGTATCTATTCGACGATCCACGAGGTGGGCCATGCCTGCTATGAGCAGGGGATCGACGCCGATTACCGCCTGACGCCGCTGGGCCAGGGCGTGTCGATGGGCGTGCATGAAAGCCAGAGCCGCATTTACGAGAATCAGTTGGGCCGCAGCCGGGCCTTTGCCGGCTGGCTCTTCGGGCGGATGCGCGAGGCGTTCGGCGATTTCGGGCTGGCCGATGAAGAGGTGTTCTATCGCGCCGTCAACCGGGTGCATCGCGGCTATATCCGCACCGAGGCCGATGAGGTGCAGTATAACCTGCATATCATGCTGCGGTTCGATCTGGAAAAGGCGCTCATTGCGGGCGATCTGGCGGTGGATGACCTTGAGGCCGCGTGGAATGACCGGTTCGAGGCCGATTTCGGCCATGCGGTCGATCGCGCGTCCAACGGGGTGTTGCAGGATGTGCATTGGTCGGTGGGGCTGTTTGGCTATTTCCCGACCTACAGCCTTGGCAACGTCTATGCCGGGTGCCTGTATCGCGCGATGCGCGCGGCGGTGCCCGACCTGGAGGCGGGGCTGGCCCGCGGCGAGCCGGGGGCGGCCACGGGCTGGCTGCGCGAACAGGTGCAGGTGCATGGCGGGCGGTTCGCGCCCGCCGAGCTGATCGCGCGCGCCTGCGGCGGGCAGACGCCCACGGCGGGGCCGCTGCTGGACTATCTCGAAGAGAAATTCGGCGCGATGTGAGGGCGGCCCCGGCCCGCCGCTACCCCCGCGCCGCGATGGCCTGCCCCGCCGCGTGGCCCGAGGACCATGCCCACTGGAAATTGTAGCCCCCCAGCCAGCCGGTCACGTCCACCGCCTCGCCGATGGCATAAAGCCCCGGCAGGTGGCGCGATTCCATGGTGGCCGATGACAGCCCGCTGGTGGCGATGCCGCCCAGCATCACCTCGGCGGTGCGCCAGCCTTCGGAGCCGGTAGGGGTCAGGTGCCAGCCGCGCAGGGCAGCGGTGATCCCGGCCAGCCGCGCATCGGACTGATCGGCGAGCTTGCCCGAGAGCGCGAGCGCAGGGGTGAGGTGGGTCACCAGTCTGGCGGGCAGGTGCTGGCCCAGAACGGTGGTCAGGTTACGCTTGCCCTGGCTCTGGCGCTCGGCGCGCAAGGCTTCAAACAGCGCGCCGGAAGGATCAAGATCGAGCGTGATCGCCGCCCCCTCACGCCAGTAGGACGAGATTTGCAGGATCGCGGGCCCCGACAGGCCGCGATGGGTGAACAGCATTGCCTCCTCGAACGCCGCCCCGTTGCAGGACGCGCGCACCGGCAGCGCGGTGCCCGACAGGGCCGCAAAGGGCGCGTCGGAAAACGTCAGCGGCACCAGCGCGGGGCGCGTCTCGGTGAGGGCATGGCCAAAGCTGCGGGCGATGTCACAAGACAGCCCCGTGGCCCCCATCTTGGGGATCGACTTGCCGCCCGTGGCCAGCACGAGGTTGCGCGCCGTGACCGCCACCCGCGCGCCTTCACGCTCCAGCACGGCGCGAAAGCGGTGGCCATCATGCGCCACCTCTACCACCTTTGTCGAGAGCCACAATTCGGCCCCCGCGCGGGCGATCCCGGCGCGCAACATGTCCACGATCTGGCCCGCGCGCCCGTCGCAGAAAAGCTGTCCCCGCGTTTTTTCGTGCCAGGTGATGCCGTGGCGCGACACAAGCTCGATGAAATCCCACTGGCTATAGCGCGCCAGCGCGGATTTGCAGAAATGCGGGTTTTCCGACAGGAAATTTTCCGGTCCCGTATGCAGATTGGTGAAATTGCAGCGCCCGCCGCCGGAGATGCGGATCTTCTCGCCCGGCGCGCGGGCGTGATCCACCACCAGCGTGCGCCCGCCCGTATGGGCGGCGCACATCATCCCCGCCGCCCCCGCGCCAAGGATGAGCGTGTCCAAAGCCTGTGTCATGGCCCGCCTGAGACGCGAAATCCCGCGCAAAGGCAAGGGGGATATCTCTGGTCTTGGGGCGCGTTTGCGGGTAGAGTCGCACCCAGACCCCGCAAAGGGGCGCATGATATCGAGGCGGCAGGCAGATGACGGAAATGGTCTATGGGGCTGTGCCCCTGCGGGACGCAGAGCCCGTTCTTCCCAGATGGTGGCGCACGATCGACCGATGGTCGTTCTTTTCGGTGCTGATGCTGTTTGCCATTGGTATTCTGCTGGGCCTTGCGGCCTCGGTGCCGCTGGCGGAAAAGAACGGGTTTGCGCCCTTTCATTACGTGCAGCGGCAGATGGTGTTCGGCGCGCTGGCGCTGCTCGCGATGGCCACGGTGTCGATGCTGCGCCCCGAGACGGTGCGGCGGCTGGCGGTGCTGGGCTTTCTTGCGGCGCTTGTGGCGGTGATGCTGCTGCCGGTCTTCGGCACCGATTTCGGCAAGGGCGCGGTGCGCTGGTATAGCCTTGGCTTTGCCAGCGTGCAGCCGTCGGAATTTCTCAAGCCCGCCTTTGTCGTGGTGGCGGCGTGGTTGATGGCGGCAAGCCAGGAGATCGGCGGGCCGCCGGGGCGGCTCTGGTCTTTCTGGCTGATGGTGGTGATCCTCGGATTTCTGGCGATGCAGCCCGATTTCGGGCAGGCGGCGCTGGTGCTTTTCGGCTGGGGCGTGGTGTGGTTCGTGAGCGGCGCGCCGGTGCTGCTCTTGGTGGGGATGGCGGGCGCGGTGGTGATCGTGGGCAGCGTGGCCTATGCCCATTCCGAGCACTTCGCGCGCCGCATCGACGGGTTTCTCAGCCCCGAGCTTGACCCCACCACGCAGCTTGGCTTTGCCACCAACGCGATCCGCGAGGGCGGATTCTTTGGCGTGGGCGTCGGCGAGGGGCAGGTGAAATGGTCGCTGCCCGACGCGCATACCGATTTCATCATCGCGGTGGCGGCAGAGGAATACGGGCTGGTCCTGGTGCTGGCGGTGATCGCGCTTTATGCCATGATCGTCGTGCGCTCGCTCGTGCGGCTCATTCGCGAGCGCGATCCGTTCATCCGGCTGGCGGGCACCGGGCTGGTGGCGATGCTGGGCGCGCAGGCGATGATAAACATGGGCGTGGCGGTGCGGCTGTTGCCCGCCAAGGGCATGACGCTGCCTTTCGTGAGCTATGGCGGCTCGTCTGTCGTGGCGGCGGGGATCGCGGTGGGAATGCTGCTGGCGCTCACCCGGACGCGGCCACAGGGGCAGATCGGCGATATTCTGCGGGGGCGGCGATGAGCGGGGGCAAACCTCTTGTGGTCATTGCCGCCGGTGGCACCGGCGGGCACATGTTCCCGGCGCAGGCGCTGGCCGAGACGATGCTGCGCCGGGGCTGGCGCGTGCGGCTTTCGACGGATGCGCGCGGTGCCCGTTTCGTCGGCGGATTCCCGCATTCGGTGGAGATCGAGCAGGTGGCAAGCGCCACCTTCGCGCGCGGCGGCCTGCTGAACAAGCTGCTGGCACCGCTGCATATCGCGGGCGGCGTGCTGGGCGCGACGCTGCGGATGCTGCGCGACAAGCCGGATGTGGTGGTGGGTTTTGGCGGCTATCCGACGATTCCGGCACTGGCGGCGGCGTGGATATTGCGCCGCCCGCGCATGGTGCACGAGCAAAACGGCGTGCTGGGCCGGGTGAACGCGGTGTTCGCGCGCCGCGTCGATCTGGTGGCCTGCGGCACATGGCCCACCACCTTGCCCGAGGGCACGCGGGCCGAGCATGTCGGCAACCCGGTGCGCGCGGCGGTGCTGGAGCGCGCGGGCGCGCCCTATATCGCGCCGGGCGATTACCCGATGTCGGTGCTGGTGATCGGCGGAAGCCAGGGCGCGCGCATCCTCAGCGACGTGGTGCCCGATGCCATCGCGGCGCTGCCCGACGCGATCCTGCGCAATGTCCGCGTGAGCCATCAGGCCCGCGAGGAGGATATTACCCGCGTGGCGCAGGCCTATGCGGGCGCGGGAATAGACGCGGATGTGCAGCCCTTCTTCCGCGACGTGCCGCGCCGGATGAGCGAGGCGCAGCTTGTCATCAGCCGCGCGGGCGCGTCGAGCATTGCCGATATTTCCGTCATCGGGCGGCCCGCGATCCTCATTCCCTATGCCGCCGCTAGCGCCGACCATCAGACCGCCAATGCGCGCGGTCTTGTCGAGGCAGGCGCAGCGATCCGCATTCCCGAAAGCAGGCTTGACGCGGGCAGTCTGAGCGCACAGATCGCCGCCGTGCTGGGCGATCCGCGGGGGGCTGCGCTGATGGCGCAGGCCGCCTTGGGGCAGGGAATGCCGGACGCGGCGCAACGATTGGCCGACAGGGTCGAGGCGCTGGCAGGCAGGGGAAATTCAAATGACATCTGATCAAGTTCCTTTCCTGATCGGCGTTGTGCTCTCACTGATGTTCATCATCTGGTCGTTTGTGGTGATCCGGGACATGGCGGCGCGGCGCGGACATTCGCCATGGCCGTGGTGGATCATCGCGCTTTGCGGCTCGCCCTTCGGCGCCATGCTTTTGCTCTGGCTATTTTTCGATGTGACAGAAACCGATGAACTCGAAGACGAGGAAGAAACTCAATGAATGCCGCCACCAAGTTGCCCACCGATATGGGGCCGATCCATTTCGTCGGCATCGGCGGCATCGGCATGTCAGGCATCGCCGAGGTGCTGCTCGACCACGGCTACGAGGTGCAGGGCAGCGACCTCAAATCCACGCCGATCACCGAGCGGCTGGCGGGCATGGGCGCGCGCGTGTTCATCGGGCAGCGTGCCGAAAATCTCGACGGGGCCGAGGTGGTGGTGATCTCGTCCGCCATCAAGCCCGGCAATGCCGAGCTTGACGAGGCCCGCCGTCGCGGCCTGCCGGTGGTGCGCCGCGCCGAGATGCTGGCCGAACTGATGCGCCTCAAATCCAACATCGCCGTGGCGGGCACCCATGGCAAGACCACCACGACGACGCTGGTGGCCGAACTTCTGGTCAAGGGCGGGATCGACCCGACGGTCATCAATGGCGGCATCATCCACGCTTACGGGAGCAATGCCCGGATGGGGCAGGGCGAATGGATGGTGGTCGAGGCTGACGAGAGCGACGGCACCTTCAACCGCCTGCCCGCGACCATCGCGATCGTTACCAATATCGACCCCGAGCATATGGAGCATTGGGGCGATTTCGACCGCCTGAGGCAGGGGTTTCACGATTTCCTGAGCAATATCCCCTTCTATGGCCTTGCCGTGTGCTGCACCGATCACCCGGAGGTGCAGGCGCTGGTGGGCCGGATCACTGACCGGCGGGTGGTGACCTATGGCTTCAACGCGCAGGCCGATGTGCGCGCGGTCAATCTGCGCTATGAGGCGGGCGTGGCGCGGTTCGATATCGCGCTGCGCGCCGAGGGCAAGCTGATCGAGGGCTGTTCGCTGCCCATGCCCGGAGATCACAACGTGTCGAACGCGCTCGCGGCCGTCGCCGTGGCGCGGCACCTCGGCATGAAGCGCGCCGATATCCGCGCCGCGCTGGCGAGTTTCGGCGGTGTCAACCGCCGCTTTACCCGAGTGGGCGAGGTAGGCGGCGTCACCGTGATCGACGATTACGGCCATCACCCGGTCGAGATCGCCGCCGTGCTGCGCGCCGCCCGGCAGGCCTGCGACGGGCGCATCATCGCGGTGCATCAGCCGCATCGGTATTCGCGGCTCTCGTCTTTGTTCGAGGAGTTTTGCGGTGCCTTCAACGAGGCCGATGTGGTGGGCATTGCCGATGTCTATGCCGCGGGCGAAGATCCGATCCCCGGTGCCTCGCGCGATGATCTGGTGGCGGGTCTCATCCGCCACGGCCACCGCCACGCCGTGGCCATCGCCACCGAGGATGACCTTGAGGCCCTGGTGCGCGCCGAGGCGCGGGCGGGCGACATGGTGGTGTGCCTCGGCGCAGGCACGATCAGCGCCTGGGCCAACGGCCTGCCCGCGCGGCTCGCGGGGTAGACGGCGCATGACCACCTCGCTCATCCTCGTGTGCTTGTGGGCGGTGGCGGCCAATGTTCTGGCCATGCTGCCCAGCCGCGACAATCACGTGCGGCGGGCCTGGGCGCTGATTGCGCTGGGCGTGCCGGTTCTGGGGCTGGTGGCGTGGCAGCACGGGCCCTGGCCTGGCCTTCTGGTGCTGGCGGCGGGGATGAGCGTGCTGCGCTGGCCGGTGGTCCATCTTGCGCGCTGGCTGCGGGGCCTGCGCGGATAGGCGTGCGCCGCTAACCGCTTGCCCCCTATTCCTGCCTGTCCTACACAAGGCAGGAGCGCAACGAAGGAGGCGGCGATGCGGCGAGTCGTGGTGACCGGGCTGGGGATCGTGTCCAGCATCGGCAACAACGCCGGAGAGGTTCTGGCCTCTCTCAGGGCGGGGCGGTCGGGGATCACCGCCAACGATGCGATGGCCGAGCATGGCTTTCGCAGCCGTGTGGCGGGCGCGATCAATATCGACGTGGCAGAGCATGTAGACAAGCGCACGCTGCGCTTCATGGGGCCGGGCGCGGCCTATGCCCATATCGCGATGGCCCAGGCGATTGCCGATTCGGGGCTGGAGCAGGGCGATATCGTCAACCCGCGCACCGGCGTCATCGCCGGGTCGGGCGGGCCCTCGACAAGCGCAATGCTGGCCGCGCATCAAGTGGTGCTCAAGACCGGCGCGACCAAGCGGATCGGGCCGTTTGCCGTGCCCAAGACGATGTGCTCGACGATCTCGGCCAACCTGTCGACCGCGTTTCACATCAAGGGCATCAACTATTCCATCACCTCGGCCTGTTCGACCTCGCTGCACTGTATCGGCAACGCCGCCGAGCAGATCATGATGGGCAAGCAGGATGTGATGTTCGCCGGCGGCGGCGAAGAGCTGGACTGGACATTGTCGTGCCTCTTTGACGCGATGGGGGCGATGTCGTCGAAATACAACGACACGCCCGCCCGCGCGAGCCGCGCCTTTGACGCAGGGCGCGACGGGTTCGTGATCTCGGGCGGCGGCGGCATCGTGGTGCTGGAGGCGCTGGATCACGCGCTGGCGCGCGGTGCGAAAATCTATGCCGAGGTAACGGGATACGGTGCCACCTCGGACGGGGCCGACATGGTGGCCCCCTCGGGCGAGGGCGGCGAGCGGGCGATGCGGCTGGCGCTCTCGACCCTGCCCAAGGGGCGCGAGGTGAGCTATATCAACGCGCATGGCACTTCGACGCCGGTGGGCGACGTGGGCGAGGTCGAGGCGGTGCGCCGCATCTTTGGCCGCGGCAGCACGCCGCCGATCAGTTCGACCAAGTCGATGACCGGCCACAGCCAGGGCGCGACCGGCGCGCAGGAGGCGATCTATTGCCTGCTCGCGCTTGAGCATGATTTCATCATTCCCTCGATCAATGTCGAAACGCTCGATCCCGCGCTCGACGCGGGCGAGATCGCCACCGCGCGGGTGGACGCGGCCGGGCTTGATACGGTGATGACCAACAGTTTCGGCTTTGGCGGCACGAATGGCGCGATGCTGCTGAGCAAATATCACGGATGACACGAAGATGACGATTTCATTGGCTGGCAAGCGCGGGCTTATCATGGGGGTGGCCAATGACCGCTCCATCGCCTGGGGCATCGCGCGCGAGATGCGCGCGGCGGGGGCCGATCTGGCATTCACCTATCAGGGCGAGGCGTTCGGCAAGCGGGTGGCCCCGCTGGCCGAGAGCCTTGGCTCGGATCTTCTGCTTGACGTGGATGTGACCGATGATGCCTCGCTCGACGCGGCCTTTGCCGCGCTGGCCGCGCGCTGGCCGGTGATTGATTTCGTGGTTCACGCCATCGCCTATTCCGACAAGTCCGAACTGACGGGGCGGTTTCTCAACACCAGCCGCGCCAATTTCAAGCATTCTCTGGATATCTCGGCCTATTCCTTCATCGAGGTGGCGCGGCGCGTCTATCCGCTGATGAAGGCGCAGGGCGGCTGCCTGATGACGCTCACCTATCAGGGCTCCAACAAGGTGGTGCCCAATTACAACGTGATGGGCGTGGCCAAGGCGGCGCTGGAGGCCACGATGCGCTATCTCGCCAATGACCTTGGCCCCGACGGCATCCGCGTCAACGCGCTCAGCCCCGGCCCGATGAAGACGCTGGCGGGCGCGGCCATCGGCGGCGCGCGCAAGACCTATCGGCACACGGAGGCCAACGCGCCTCTGCGCGCCAATGCCACGCTGGAGGCGATCGGCGGCACGGCGGTCTGGCTCGCCTCGGATGCGGGGGCCTGCACCAGCGGCGAGATCATCCATATCGACGGGGGCTATCACGTCCTGGGAATGCCGCAGGCCGAGAACCTCTGAGACCGAAGGTGCCGCCCTCGATCATGCGGCTTGTCTTGTCCTGAATTCGGCTCATGAAGTATCGCTGCGACCCTCTCCGCCGCGCCCTTCATGATGGGCAGAGGCGGCGGCCGGATCGGTGCCGGTTCCTGACGCTTTCGAGCAGCTCGAACATGCGAAATCAACAAGGTGGAGCGTGCCGCGTGATAGCGAAGGAACGCGACAGGTTTCAGAACAATGCCAGTTGCGCGCCGCGCGCCAGCGGCACCTCGAAAAGATCGCAGCGCAGGCCGGGTTGCGGCGCATCGAGCCGTAAGCGCCGCGTGACCAGATCGAAACGCCGCGCGATCATGCGCGCGTGCACCCCCTCTCCGCGCATCCGGCGGTGCCAGTCGGCGGCATAGTCGCGCCCGCCATGCATCTCGCGCAGCCGGTTCATCACCCGGCCCGCGCGGTCGGGGTAATGCTGTGCCAGCCAGTCGCGGAACAGCCCCGACACCTCGCGCGGCAGGCGCAGCATGATCCAGCTTGCCGCCTCCGCCCCGGCATCGTGCCCCGCCTCGCAGATCGCCTCGACCTCGGTATCGGTCAGCGCCGGTATCACCGGCGACACCATCAGCCGCACCGGCACCCCCGCCTCGGCGAGCCGCCGGATCGTGGCCAGCCGCCGTTGGGGCGCGGGGGCGCGCGGCTCCAGCCGCCGCGCCAGCGCGGCGTCAAGCGTGGTGATCGAGACGCCGACCCGCGCCAGCCCCCGCGCGGCCATGCCCGCCAGCAGATCAATGTCACGCTCGATCAGGGTGCCCTTGGTCACCACCGCAACCGGGTGGTTGAACCGGTCCAGCACCTCAAGACAGGCGCGGGTGATACCATATTGCCGCTCGATCGGCTGGTAGGGGTCGGTATTGGTGCCGATGGCGATGGGGGCCACCTTGTAGCTTCGCGCGCGCAATTCCGCCTCGAGCCGCACGGGCGCATCCGGGCGCGCGATCAGCCGGGTCTCGAAATCCAGCCCCGGCGACAGGCCAAGCCAGGCATGGCTGGGCCGGGCAAAGCAGTAGATGCAGCCATGTTCGCAGCCGCGATAGGGGTTGATCGAGCGGTCAAAGGGCAGGTCGGGCGAGCGGTTATAGCTGATCACCCGGCCCGCGCGCTCCTCCGAGACCGTGGTGCGCAGCACCCGCGCCTCTGCCTCGGGGTCGGGATCCTCGGCGGCGTAGCTCACGCTATGCGCCTCGAAGCGCCCGGCGGCGTTGCTGCCGGCACCACGGCCGCGAGGGCGCAGATCCGGCGGAAGGGTGGGATCGGGTTTCATGGTCAAAATATGGAACAAAAAAAGAACAATTGCAACAATCCGATAATGATGATGCCGATATTTCAGTCACATCCCGGCCAAATCGCTGTTACAGGTCGCTAGCAGTTCGGGCAGCGTCGCAATTCGCGAAGTTGCCCTGCGGCAAATTGACGAAAGAGGCGCAACGGCACCGCAATGCGGGCGCGCAGAACAACCAGGAATCTTGCCCATGTCCGACCAAGAAGACGAAATCATCCTGTCGGAACTCGACGACGAGGAGCTTGTCCAGCAGATGTTCGACGACCTTTACGACGGTCTCCGCGAAGAGATCGAGGAAGGCGTGAACATCCTGCTGGAGCGCGGCTGGGAGCCTTACCGCGTCCTCACCGAGGCGCTGGTGGGGGGCATGACCATCGTCGGCAATGATTTCCGCGACGGAATTCTCTTCGTCCCCGAGGTGCTTCTGGCGGCCAACGCGATGAAGGGCGGCATGGCCATCCTCAAGCCGCTTCTGGCCGAAACCGGCGCGCCGCGCATGGGCAAGATGGTCATCGGCACCGTCAAGGGCGACATCCACGACATCGGCAAGAATCTCGTGGGCATGATGATGGAGGGGGCAGGATTCGAGGTGGTCGATCTCGGCATCAACAACCCGGTCGAGAATTACCTCGAGGCCTTGGAAAGAGAAGGGGCCGACATTCTGGGCATGTCGGCGCTCTTGACCACGACCATGCCCTATATGAAGGTCGTGATCGACACGCTGGTGGAACAGGGGCGGCGCGATGATTACATCGTGCTGGTGGGCGGCGCACCGCTCAACGAGGAATTCGGGCGCGCCATAGGTGCCGATGCCTATTGCCGCGATGCCGCCGTGGCGGTGGAGACGGCCAAGTCGTTCATGGCGCGCAAGCACAACGCCGTCGCGGCGGGCTGAGCGCACGAGGTTATGCGCGTGACGGCCCGCCTTCCGGTGGTGCGGGCCGTTTGCGTTGAAAGGATGCGATGACGGAACCAAGCGATGATCTGCTGACAACCGAGGGGCTGGCCCCCGCAGGCGCAGGCCGCATCCTGCTGATTGCCTGCGGCGCGCTGGCCCATGAAATCCTGAGCCTGAAACGTGCCAATGGCTGGGACCACATGGATCTGCATTGCCTGCCCGCCAAGCTGCATCTTTACCCCGAAAAGATCACCACCGAGGTGGAAAAATCCGTTCTGCGCCAGCGCGACGCCTATGCCCGTATCTTCGTGGTCTATGCCGATTGCGGCACCGGCGGCCTCTTGGCGGCGAAATGCCGCGATTTGGGCGTCGAGATGGTCGCAGGGCCGCATTGCTATGCCTTCTACGAGGGGGTGGACCGCTTTGCCGAACACGATGACGAGATCACGGCCTTCTATCTGACCGATTTCCTGGTGCGGCAGTTTGATGCCTTCGTGTGGCGGCCCATGGGGCTCGACCGGCACCCCGAATTGCGCGACATGATCTTTGGCAATTACACCAAGCTGGTCTATCTGGCGCAGACCGACGATGCCGCCCTGCGCGCCCGCGCCGAAGACTGCGCCCGCCGCCTCGGGCTTGACTACGAATATCGCTATACCGGCTATGGCGATCTCGCAGGGGCGCTTGGCGCGCAGGCGGCAAAAGGGTAGGGGCGCAGCCCCGCGCGTTGCCCGACAGGTGTTATCCCGCCGTTTTCAGGTCGTTGATAAGGGCGCCGATATCGCCATTGCGGCGGTCGAGCATGGCACCGATTTCCGTGCGTTCACTCAATCGCAGGCTGATGCCCTCGATCACCATGTCAAAGAACTTGTCCTGCCCCGAGCGGTCGGAGACCAGAAAGCTCACCTCGAAGGGCGATTCTCCGCGCAGATAGACGATCGAGCGCACCTCGTGCCACGACTTGACCTCGCGCACGTCCTTGACCTCGATCTTGCCGCCTGCGAATTCGTTGAACCTTTTGCCATATTTACGCGCCACATAGCCGCGGAACGCCTCCGTATAGTCGCGCAGCTGTGCCGCGGAAATGCGGTTGGCATCGGCCCCCAGCGTCGAGCGCGCGATGATCGGCACATCGGCATAGCGCGAGAAGATACGCTCGAAATCCGAGATCATGCCCGACAGCGGCTGGCCCGAGGCGATCACCCTGTTGATATCGCTCACCACCTGGTCGATGAGCGCGCGGGCGCGGGCCTCTGTCAACGCGCGCGCGGGATCCGGCCGCACCGCAACCGCCAAAGCGGCCAGGCCGGCTGTCATCATGAATCGGCGCGTGAGATTACTCGTCATAAGGATCCTCCAATTCGGTCATCGCGGCGCTGCCGCCGTCGGGTAGGCCATCATAGGGATCAGTGTAGCCCGCATCCGACGTGCCGCCAAGTTTGAACCGGCGGTTCTGAAGATAGATCGAACGCGACAACGCATAGCTGTCCTCGCTCTCGTAGAGAACCTGGTCGATCGTCCCCGAATAGCGCTCGCGCCGCGACAGGCCCGAGGCGACGCCCGCAGCGGTGCCGATGAGATTCTCGGGAGAGTCGAACACATAGGTCAGCGGATTGGTGAACAGATCGACGAAATAGCCGAAGGTGCGCCGCGTCGTGGATGGCCCCAGCAGCGGCAATTCTATATAGGCCCCCTCGCGCGCGCCCCATACATGCAGGGTTTCGCCGAAATCGGTGTTGGTGGGGGGGGGCATGCCCATCTCGCTCGCCGGGTCAAAGAAGCCGCCAAGCCCGACGGTGGTATTGACCAGAAGACGCGCCCCGTCCTGGAACGCGCCGCGCATGTTGAGTTGCAGGATGTTGTTCACGATATCGGCGGGCAACGACAGGTTTTCGGCAAAGCGCACCACGCCGGTCTCGATATCGTCGGGCACAACGCTGGTATAGCCCTTGGACACAGGCCGGATCAGCGCCTGGTCAAGCCCGCGGTTGAACTCGTGCATTTTGCGGTTCTCGGCCTCGTAGGGGTCGAATATGTCGCGCGTGGCAGTGGAGTCCGGCGCGGCACAGCCCGCAATCAGCAGGATCGCGGTCAGCAGCAGCGCGGGGCCAGCGCGTCGGGAGCGGGGGGAAACGGGTGAATGCACGGCAAAATCCAAATCCTGAGTCGACTGCATCATGTCATAGCTCATCGTTGCCGCAAACCCACCCCGTTGCCATAACCGCTGACACTCCTGTGGCAGAATGGCGACAGGCGCGACGGGGCTTTTCATTGGCCGCCGCCGCCGCTAGCGTCGGGCCAATGCGCGCCACAGGAGAGAGAGCCATGAGCCAGTTCGAGAAAACGCTTGCCGCGATGGGCGTGAGCCTGCCCGATGCCCCCGCCCCGGCGGCCAATTACGTGCCCTGGGTGAGGGCGGGCGACATGCTTTATGTCTCGGGCCAGATCGCCAGGGAGGGTGACCGCCTGCTGACCGGGAAACTCGGGGCCGATATGGACGTGGCGGCCGGGGCCCATGCCGCGCGGTCCTGCGCGATTGCCCTTCTGGCGCAGGTCAAGGCCGCCTGCGAGGGCGATCTTGACCGGCTGGTGCGCGTGGTGCGCCTCACCGGCTTTGTCAATTCCACGCCCGAGTTCACCGAGCAACCGCAGGTCATCAACGGCGCGTCCGATTTCCTCGGCGAGGCGCTGGGCGAGGCCGGGAAACACGCCCGCGTCGCCGTGTCCGCCCCGTCGCTGCCCTTTGGCGTCGCGGTCGAGATCGACGGGATTTTCCAGATCCGATGACCGCATTGCCACAGGCGTTCCTGCGCAAGCCGCTTGCGCATCGTGCCCTGCACGATGTGGCCGATGGCCGCCCCGAAAACTCGCGCGCCGCGATCCGCGCGGCGATCGCGCGCGGTTACGGGATCGAGATCGACCTTCAGGCCAGCCGCGATGGCGCGGCGATGGTGTTTCATGATTATGATCTGGGGCGGCTCACGCCCGAGACCGGGCCGCTGCGCCAGCGCGACGCCGCCACGCTGGCGCAAATCCCGCTCCGGGGCGGCGATGAGGGCATCCCGGCGCTGCCCGAAATACTCGGCCTTGTGGCGGGGCGCGTGCCGCTGCTTATCGAGCTCAAGGACCAGCACGGGCAGATGGGCCGGACCGATGGCACGCTGGAGCGCGCCACGGCGGCGGCGCTGGCGGGCTATGACGGGCCGGTGGCGGTGATGTCGTTCAACCCAAATATGGTGATCGAGATGGCGGCGCGCGCGCCAGACGTGCCCCGTGGTATCGTGACCTGCGCCTACAGCCCGGCGGATTGGCCGCTCTTGCGCGAGGAGACCCGCGCGCGGCTGCGCGCCATTCCCGATTTTGCCGCAGCAGGGGCCAGCTTTGTCAGCCATGACGTGACCGACCTGGCCAATCCGCGGCTGGCGGAACTGCGCGCGCAGGGCGCGGCGATCCTGTGCTGGACGGTGCGTTCCGCCGAGGCCGAGGCCAAGGCCCGGCAGGTGGCCGATACCATCACCTTCGAGGGATACCTGCCCGATATCCCGGCTTGATGCGCGCGACCGGCGCGCCAGATACAATCGGGGCCGCAGCAACAGGGGCAACGGGCAGCATGGACGAGACCGCGCTTTCCATCACCGCGCATGACAGCATCCACGCCATCGGCGCAGAGGTCTGGGATGCCTGCGCCTGCCCCGAGGCGGCGGATGGCGGGCGACCCGAAGACCCGTTCACCACCCACCGCTTTCTCGCGGCGCTGGAGGAGAGCGGCTCGGTCGGCCCCGGCTCGGGCTGGCGACCGCAATACCTGACGGTCGAGCACGCAGGCCGCGTGATCGCCTGCGCGCCGCATTACCTCAAATCCCACAGCCAGGGCGAATATATCTTCGATCACAACTGGGCCCATGCCTTTGAGCGCGCGGGCGGGCGCTACTATCCCAAGGCACAGATCGCGGTGCCGTTCACGCCGGTCACGGGGCGGCGGCTTCTGGTGCGCCCCGGTTTCGAGCGGGCGGGCCGCGCGGCGCTCTTGCAGGGCGCGATCCTGCTGGCGGAGCGCGGCGGGCTGTCATCGCTGCACGTCACCTTTTGCACCGGGGCAGAGGCAGAGACCGGGGCGGCGGCGGGGTTGTTGCCGCGCCAGACCCAGCAATACCACTGGCACAACCGGGGCTATGGCCGGTTCGACGATTTCCTCGCCGATCTGGCGTCGCGCAAGCGCAAGACCATCCGCAAGGAACGCGCCCGCGCGCAGGGTTTCGGCGGCGAAGTGGTGACGCTGTCGGGCAGCGATCTGCGCCGCGAACACTGGGACGCGATGTGGAGCTTCTACCTCGATACCGGCGCGCGCAAATGGGGCAGGCCCTACCTCACACGGGCGTTTTTCGAGATCGCGCAAGAGCGCCTGCGCGACGATGTGCTGATGGTGCTTGCGCTGCGCGAGGGCCGCGCGGTCGCGGGCGCGCTCAACCTGATCGGGCGTTCGGCGCTCTTTGGCCGATACTGGGGCTGCACCGAGGATCACCCGTGCCTGCATTTCGAACTGTGCTATTACCGGGCCATGGACTTCGCCATTGAATCGGGGCTGCAAAGGGTAGAGGCTGGCGCGCAGGGCGAGCACAAGCTCGCGCGCGGCTACCTGCCCCGGCCCATCCACTCGCTGCACTGGCTGCGCGATCCGGGCTTTGCCGAGGCCGTGGCGCAGTATCTCGACGCCGAGCGCGCCGCCGTCGCGGAGGAGATCGAGGTGCTCACCGGCTACGGCCCCTTCCGCAAGACCGATATGGAGGATCACGAATGACCGAAACCCTGAGCGATACCGCCCGCAAGACCACGCTCGAGCCGCTGCTGGAAAACGGCTGGGCGATGGTCGAGGGCCGCGACGCCATCGCCAAGACCTATGAATTCGCCGATTTCGTCGAGGCGCTGGGCTTCATGACCCGCGCGGGCATCTGGGCCGAGAAATGGAACCACCACCCGGAATGGTTCAACGTCTACAACCGCGTCGAGGTGACGCTCTCGACCCATGATGTGGGGGGCTTGAGCGCGCTCGATGTCAAGCTCGCGCGCAAATTCGACGGGCTCGCGGGCTGAGGTGGCAGAATATGGGTATTTGGGCCAAGAAGAAACCCGGCGCGGCGTCTTCCTCGTGATGCCGCACCCGCCCCAAAGCTGTCAGACATGCGGGAGCGGCGGGTTTGCACGTCTTCGACAGGGTTTACCGAAGGGGCCTGAGGATCGCATTCGCGCGCCGGGCAATGCCGTGGTCTTTGCGCTGACTGCGCAAGCAAGCCCTCGCCGAACTGCGCAGGAAAGAAAATCGCAACGGATCATGATCTTGCATGAATCGCTGAGCACCTGATCGTCATCCCGTCAAAAATGCGCGTCCTCGATGATCCCGAGCATGGATACCGCGCGACTCTCAATTCTTCAAAAACCGTGCACGCCGGGAAATCCTGTGTCCTGTCCCCGCTCCAGAAAGCGGATCATGGTGCTGCCATAGCGCCGCTCCTCGATCAGGCACAGCCCCTCGGGGGGGGTGATGGCGGCGCTTTCTTCCCAGATGATGAGCGCGCCGGGGGCGATCCAGCCGCCCGCCATGGCCGCCGCCAGCGCGGCCTCGCCCAGGGCCTTGCCATAGGGCGGATCGAGGAACACCAGATCATGCGGCGCGCCCGGATTGGGGCCGGGCCTGCGGGCGTCGAGGGGGAACACCTGCGTCTGCGTCTCGGCCCGGCAGAGCGCGATGTTCTGGCGCAAGAGCGCCTGCGCCTTGCGCCCGCTCTCGATGAAACTGACCGATGCCGCGCCGCGCGACAGTGCCTCCAGCCCGAGCGCGCCGGTGCCCGCGAAAATATCGAGCACCTGCGCGCCGGTCGCCGGGTCGCCATAGCCGCCCGCCAGCACGTTGAAGAGCGCCTCGCGCACCCGGTCCGAGGTGGGGCGCAGATGTGCGACCGCGTCGCCCTTGCCGACACTTGCGAGCGCCCGCCCGCGATGCGCCCCGCCGATGATCCTCATCGCAAGAGCGCCTTGAGATCGGTGGCGGGATCGGCCACGCGGTCCGGGTCGGCGCTCTGCCCCGCCTCGATCAGGCGCTTGCCCACCATATAGGCGCGCGGGTCGTTCATGGCGTCCACCGCGATGAGCCGCGCGCCCGCGTAATACCAGAACGACACCGCCGCGCCTGCGTCCCGCGTCACGATGCGGTCATATCCGGTGCCAAGCCCGGCGATCTGCAATTTCACATCGTATTGATCCGACCAGAACCACGGTTTCGGCACATAGTCGCGCCCCGCGCCAAGGATGTTGTCGGCCACGCATTCGGCCATGTCGATGGCGTTGGGCACGCTTTCAAGCCGCAGCCGTTCGCCCCCGTATGGAAACGACGCGCAATCGCCCGCCGCCCAGATCAAAGGGTCAGAGGTGCGGCCCTGCGCATCCACCGCGATGCCGTTCAGGGTCTTGAGCCCCGCCGCCTCGGCCAGGGTGGTATCGGGGGTCACGCCGATGCCCGCGATCACCATGTCGGCGGCGATCTCGCTGCCATCGTCAAGGCGTGCGCCTTGCACATGGCCCTCGCCCAACAGGCGGTCCAGCCCCGTGCCCTCGCGGATATCGACCCCGTGGCGGGCGTGCAGCGCGCGGAAATAATCCGAGGTCTCGGGGGCGGCTACGCGCCCAAGGATGCGCGGGGCCATCTCGATCAGGGTCACTTTCATGCCGCGCGCGGCCGCCACCGCCGCCGCTTCCAGCCCGATATAGCCGCCGCCCACGATCAGCAGTCGCGCCCCCGCCACCACGCCCGGTGCCAGCGCATCGACATCCGACAGGCTGCGCACCACATGCACGCCGCCCAGATCGCCCCCTATCGCGGGGGGCAGGCGGCGCGGGCGCGCGCCAGTGGCCAGCACCAGTGTGTCATAGCCGAGCCGCGCATCGCCCATCACCACCTCGCGCGCGGCGCGGTCGATCGCGGTCACGCGGGTGCCCCGGCGCAGGTCGATCCCGGCCTCGTCATACCATTGCGCGGGGCGCAGGAAGAGCCGCTCCAGCGCCATATCGCCCAGCAGATAGGCCTTGGACAGCGGCGGGCGCTGATAGGGCGGCACCGGCTCCTCTCCCAGAAGTGTGATCGCGCCGTCAAACCCCTGCCCGCGCAGCCGCGCCACCAGCGAGGCCCCTGCCTGCCCCGCGCCGATCACCACCACATGCGCCATGCCCGGCCCTCTCGTCCTCTTTTGCCCTGGCCCCTTGCCTAGCACCGCCAAATGGTTACATCAAATGACAACGCGACAGGAGAAAGGACGCAACCATGACCATATCCACCGGCGACACCCTGCCCGAGGCAGAGCTTTTGAAACTTGGCAAGAGCGGCCCCGAGACGGTGAATCTTGCCAGCCTGAGCAAGGGGCGCAAACTCGTGATCTTTGCCGTGCCGGGGGCGTTTACGCCCACCTGTTCGGCGGCGCATGTGCCAAGCTTCATCCGCACCAAGGCCGGTTTCGATGCCAAGGGCGTGGACGAGATCATCTGCATCAGTGTCAACGATCCGTTCGTGCTGAAGGCCTGGGGCGAGGCGACGGGTGCCACGGAGGCCGGGATCACCCTGCTCGGCGACGCGCAGGGCGCGTTCACCAAGGCCATCGGCATGGATTTCGACGCGCCCCCTGCGGGGCTTTTGTCACGCTCGAAACGCTACGCGATGGTGGTCGAGGATGGCAAGGTCACGGTGCTGCATGTCGAGGAAAACCCCGGCACCTGCGAACTCACGGCGGGCGAATCGCTGCTCGCGGCGCTGTAGTGCATGTTGCTCAAAAGCGGGAACCGGTTTTGAGCAACATTTTCTAAAACCACCTTTGTATTCAGGGTTTTAGAGGGTATTTTTCGCAAATGTGCGGGATGGTGGAGCCTAGGGGGATCGAACCCCTGACCTCGTCATTGCGAACGACGCGCTCTCCCAGCTGAGCTAAGGCCCCGACAGGCGTTCATTTGCGCGATCCGCGCGCGAAGGTCAAGGGGCGGATCGCCGCTCAGATACCGGGGCACAGAACGTGCCCGGCATAGAGATCCGCAACCCGCGCTACCGCCTGCTCGGGGGGCAATTCCTCGCTTTCGCCGGTGCGCCGCGAGGTGAGTTCGACCACGCCGTTTTTCAGACCGCGCGGCCCCACCGTGATCCGCCAGGGCAGGCCGATCAGGTCCATCGTGGCGAATTTGCCGCCAGCGCGCTCGTCGCGGTCATCGTAAAGCGGCTCCAGCCCAAGCGCTTGCAGCGACGTGTAAATCGCCTCGCAAGCCGCGTCCGCCTCGGTATCACCCTGCTTAAGGTTGACGATCCCGGCATGGAAGGGCGTCACCCCCTCGGGCCAGATGATGCCGCGCTCGTCATGGCTCGCCTCGATGATCGCGCCGACAAGGCGCGAGACGCCAATGCCGTGGCTGCCCATATGCACCGGCACCGGTTTGCCATCGGGGCCCTGCACCTTGGCGCCCATCGGCTCGGAATACTTGGTGCCGAAATAGAAGATCTGCCCCACCTCGATGCCGCGCGCGACGCGGCGGCGTTCTTCGGGGATCTGCGCAAACAGCGCCTCGTCATGGGTCTCGTCGGTGCGGGCATAGAGCGCGGTGAATTCGTCAAGCACGGCGCGGCACTGCGCGGGATCGTCGTAATCAATCTCGCGGTCGCCGAATCTCAGATCGGTGATTGCGCTGTCATAGAACACCTCCGACTCGCCGGTCTCGGCCAGCACGAGGAATTCATGCGTGTCATCGCCGCCGATGGGGCCGCTATCGGCGCGCATCGGAATGGCCTGCAATCCCATCCGCTCATAGGTGCGCAGGTAGCTCACAAGGTGGCGGTTATAGCTGTGCAGCGCATCTTCTTTTGTCAAATCAAAGTTGTAGCCGTCCTTCATCAGGAATTCACGGCCCCGCATGACGCCAAACCGGGGCCGCACCTCGTCGCGGAATTTCCACTGGATATGATAGAGCGTCAGCGGCAGATCCTTGTAGCTTCCGACATGGGAGCGGAAGATATCGGTGATCAGTTCCTCGTTGGTGGGACCATAGAGCATATCGCGCTCGTGGCGGTCCTTGATGCGCAGCATCTCGGCGCCGTAATCGTCATAGCGCCCGCTTTCGCGCCACAGATCGGCCGATTGCAGCGTGGGCATGAGCATCGGGATATGGCCCGCGCGCACCTGTTCCTCATGGACGATGTTTTCGAGCTTGCGCAATACCTTGAAGCCCAGAGGCAGCCAGGAATAAATCCCGGCGCTGGCCTGTTTTATCATGCCTGCGCGCAGCATGAGCCGGTGGCTGGCGATCTGCGCCTCGGCGGGGGTCTCCTTGAGAACGGGCAGGAAATAGCGGCTCAGACGCATGGTCGGATGTCCTTGGTCAAACGGTGTCAAGGCGCGGTCTAAGCCATTCCCCGCGCCCCCGCAACCGCACGGCTCATGCGCCGAACCGCACGGGTCGCACCCCGCCAGCGCAGGCCATGATTGGTGCGGCGGGCGGTGGCTCCAAGCTTGCATCAGAGCGGGCATCACCAAGTTGCGCGCCGCTCGATGCTCTCATCACCCGCTATCAGAGTGGCGCTTTGCCCCCATGATCGCGCTTTGCGCGCACCGCGCCGAAAACTCTGAATTCGCGTGTGCAGCGGCTTGACGCGGGGGCGGGGGGCGCTTAGAAGCGCGACACGCCCGAGGGATCGGGCGGGCAGCGGGCGGTTGTAGCTCAGTTGGTTAGAGTACCGGCCTGTCACGCCGGGGGTCGCGGGTTCGAG
>DISF01000007.1:0-6497 GCA_002421985.1 Roseovarius sp. UBA6217
GACACGATCCCGAGCACCGATGACGCCCGCGTGGCCAACAGCCCCGTCCGCCACGCCTGCCGCGTGCTGAGCGAGGCCGAGAAGGCGCGCGTGGAGGCGATCAAGGATCTGGAGCAGGCCTTTCTCGATGAGCTTGCCCCGCATCAGGGACGCGAGTTCGCGCTCGCGCGCACCAAGATCGAAGAGGCGGTGATGTGGGCCGTCAAGGGGATCACCGCCTGATGCCCTATCTCGTGCCTCAGGACATGATCGAGCGGTTCGGCGAGGCGCGGCTGGCGGAGCTGACCACGCGCGACGGCATGGTCACCGGCATCGACGGCGCGGCGCTGCAAACCGCGATCGACGACGCGATCTCGGAAGTCGAAAGCTACGTCTCGGGGCTTTACGATGTCACGAACCCGCCGCGCATTCTCACCGTCCATGCCGCCGCCATCGCCTGGTATCGCCTGCTGGGCGACCGCGCGCCGGTGGTCGAGGGCGCGAAGGCCAATCACGATCACGCGCTCGCCTTTCTCAAACGCGCCCGCGCGGGCGAGGTGTCGCTGGGCGACGAGACCCCCGCCGATACCGCGCCGGGAAGGACCGCTGCGCCGCGCATCGCCGGGCCGGAGGCCACCTTCACCCGCGACAGTCTCAGGGGGTTCTGAGATGGTCACGATGACGCTCACGCTCGACGATGCGCGCCTTGACGCGGCGCTCGGCGAGGCTATCCGGGCCGCCAGCGACATGACGCCGCTGATGGACCGGATCGGCAATGTGCTCGAGGTGTCGGTGGCGCAAAGGTTCGAGCACTCCAAAGGCCCCGGCGGCGAGGCCTGGCCGGTATCGCACCGCGCGCGGGAGACGGGGGGCAAGACGCTGATCGACAGCACCCGCCTGCGCGACAGCATCACGCGCGAGGCGGGGCCGCGATCGGTCGAGGTGGGCACCAACGTGCCCTATGCCGCCACCCACCAGTTCGGCGCGTTCATCGAACCGCGCGACAAAAGCGACGCGGCGGCAAAGCTCGCCTTTCGCCTGCCGGGCGGCCAGTTCATCATGGTCGATCAGGTCGAGATCCCGGCGCGGCCCTTTCTGGGCTTTGACGCGGGCGACGAGGCCGATATCGCGGCCACGATCGAGGCCTATTTCGCCGAGGCGTTCCAATGAGCGCGCCGGTCCTGCACCTTGCCCCCATCATCGCCCGGATCGAGGCGGCGGGGCTTTATCGCTCGGTCGCGGGGGCGCGCGACATGGCGCGCGTGGCGCGCGAGGGTGCTGTGGGCAGCCCCATCGCCTTTGTCATGCCCGGATCGGAGGAGCCGCGCCCCTCGGGCGTGGCGGGTGGCGTGCAGCACAGCGCGGTCACGGCGCGGTTCATGGTCATCACGCTGGCCGAGGACCTGCGCCGCGATGCGGGCGGGCGCGCGCTGAGCCAGCTCGAGGAGGTCCGCGCACAGCTTCTGCCACTGCTGGAAGGCTGGGGGCCGGACTATGCCAGCGCCCCGGTCGCGCATCAGCGCGGCCAGCTTGTCACCGGCCCGCTGCGCGGCGGGCTGATCGGCTGGCAGGACGATTTCACGCTCCGCTTCCGGCGGCGCATCACCACAGGAGCCTGACATGGGTATCGATTTCGACACGCGATTTCTGGTCGCCAAATTGCAGGCGGCGGCGGGCGTCGCCGCCGATTACGCGGGCGCGGACCTTATCCCGGCGCTGGAGCTGACGCACCGCCCGCTCGAGGCGGATCGCCAGAGCCGCGATCTGGTGGATGGCAATCCCGGGGCGACCGGCGCGGATTTCCTTGCGCGCCCGCGCGTCCGGGTGACCGCCGTGCTTGAGGCCTCCGCCGCGAGCGCCCTTGGCAGCGCGCCGTTCTGGGGTGGCATGGCGCAGGCCTGCGGGCTGGCCCAGACGCTGAGCGCGGGGGCATCGAGCGCCTACACGCCGCGCCAGGACGATGCCGCCCTCTGGGCCACGCTGGTGGGCGGGTTTGGCGGCAGCCAGGGCGCACCCGGCTCGGCCCGCGACTTTCTGCAAGAGGCCGTGGACGCCACCGGCACGATGGGCTTTCAGGCCAGCGACGGCGATCTGCCGCGCCTCAATTTCGAGATGACCGCGCTTTACGGCGCGCCGGTGGCGCGCGATGCCATCGCCGCCGCCTCGCCGCTCGATCTCGGCCCGCTCGGGCAGGCGGGCTATCGCGAGGCCGATCATGTGAGCCACGCCAACACCACATTCACATTTGCCGGCAAGGCCCTCGTGCTGCGCGAGCTGACGATGCAGGACGAGACGCCGGTCATTCACAACGACCGGCCCAACGACCTGAGCACAAGACGCGGGCGCAGGCGCTACACGGGCCGGATGGTGGTGACCGCCCCGGCACTGGGCGATCTGGATTATTTCGCGCGCTCGCTCGATGGCACCGAGCAGGCGCTGCTGTTTCGCAACGGCCCGGCGGGCAACCAGATCGAATTCCGCGCCGACCGGGTGCAGGCCTTTCTCACCGATCTGGGCGAGCAGGATAACGAGGTCACCGCCACCTTCGATCTGCTCTATCTGCGCGATGACGCCACCAACGAATTCAGGATCACCGCGCAATGACCACGTTCCGCTTCAACCCGCGACCGGTGACCTGGGCGACGGTCAAGGTCAACGCCCCCGGCGAGGACGGGATCGAGGTGCAGAGCTTTCGCGCCAGGTTCCTGATCCTGCCCGAAGAGGAGCGTCAGGCGCTGGCCAACAATCCGCGCGAGGCGATGCGGCAGGTCTGGCTCGACTGGGAGGGGATCACCGATATCAACGGCCAGCCTGTCCCCTTCTCCGAGACGGCCCGCGAGCAGCTGATGGGCTACGGCTATATCGCGCTGGGGCTGGCCGGGGCCTATCAGCGCGCGACGGCGGGGATCGAGACAAAAAACTGACCATGGCGGCGGAGGCGATGCTGAGGCAATCGACCCCCGCCGCCGGTCCCGACAGGTTTCGCGCCGAGCTGGAGGCCTTCGGCCTTGGCCCGGCGCAGATCGATGCGATGGTCAAGGCCGCCCAGGGCGCGGCCAGAGAGGACGGGATCGAGGTGTTCGCCTGGTGTGCCCCCGCGCTGCGCTGGTTTCTGGCGTTGGCCTCGCAATGGCGGCGCGATGGCGATGGCCGCGCGCTCGGCCTCGATTACGGGGCGGCCGAGGGCACGGCGCGGATGGCCGGGATCGCGGTCGGCCCGGATGATTTCGCGCGACTGCAAGTTCTGGAACAGGCGGTGCTGCGGATCCTGCTTGAGCGGCAGAAGCGCCGCCGCCCGGTCGGGGGCAGACGATGACCCTTGCTGTCAACGCCAGATATGACGCCGATGCGGGCGGCTTTGTCGCGGGCACCAAGCAGGCTCGCGATGAGCTGGGGCGGTTCAAGAAGGCAACGGACGGCGCGTCCGACGGGCTGCGCGGCACCGGCACATCGGCCACGCGCGCCGGGGCAGGCGTGGAGGGCTACAGCCACAACACCGCCCGCGCACGGCGCGAGACACAGGGCTTCGGCTCGGACCTCAGCCGGTTGCGCGGGCTGCTCGCGGGCGTGGGCGTGGGCCTTCTGGCACGCGAGGTGCTGCGCACGGGGCTGGCCGCCGCGAGCCTCGAGGCGCGTTTTCGCACCGCCACCGGCAGTGTCGAGGCGGGCGAGGCGGCGATGTCACGGGCCGCCGAGACCGCCGAGCGGCTGGGGCTTGACCTCGTTGCGACCGAACGCGGCTTCTCGGGCCTTCTGGCCGCGTCGCGCGGCACGGCGATCGAGCGCGAGGCCAGCGCGATCTTCGAGGGCGTGGCCAACGCGGCGGCGGCGCTGCAACTGCCCGCCGAGCAGGTCCAGGGCGCGCTCACGGCCATCGAACAGATCATGTCGAAGGGCAAGGTGCAGGCCGAGGAACTGCGCGGACAACTGGGCGAGCGCATCCCCGGCGCGTTCCAGATTGCGGCGCGCGCGATGGGGGTCACCACAGCCGAGCTCGATGAGATGCTTCAGGCGGGAGAGCTTCTGGCCGAGGATTTTCTACCCCGGCTTGCCCGCCAGTTGCGCGAGGAATTCGGCGCGGCCGCGCGCGACGCCGCGACCGGGGCCACGGCGGATTTCAACCGCTTCCGCAACGCCTTTGTCGAGGCGCAGCGCGAATTCTCCGGCTCCGGCTTTCTGGACGGCATCACCGACGGGATGCGCGCGATCACCGAAGCGCTGCGCGATCCGGGCACACAGGAAGGCCTCACTCGGTTCGGGCAGGTGCTGGGCGACGGGCTGAGTTTCGCGGCCGAGAACGCGGGCGATCTGGGGCAGGCGATCACCACGCTCATCGCGATGCGCTTTGCCTCCAACCTGATCGGCTGGGGCCGCGCGGCGCGCGTGGCGGCGGGGGGCATCGGCGTGCTGCGCGCGGCCCTTGCAGCCCTGGGTGGCCCGGTGGGGATCGGGCTGGCGGTGCTGTCGGCGGGGCTGGCGGCGCTGCCGTTCCTGATCGAGGACAATGACGAAAAGCTCGCCTCGATGCGCGAGGCGACCAGCCGCGCGGGCGAGGCAATGCGCCGCTATGCCGAGGCCAGCCGCGAGGCCGCGCGCGATCAGAACGCCCTCGGCGGCAAGGTGCGGGCCACGACGCAAGAACTGCTCAACCAGAGCCGCGTCGAGCTTCAGAGCGCCTTGGCAACGCTGGAAAGCGAGTTTCAGTCAAGCCTCGGGGATATTCTTGGCGTGGGCCTTTTCAATGTCAGCGACATCGCCCCGCTGCGCAAGAGCATCGTCAAAGAGGTGGGGCGCATGCGCCGCGAAATCGGCGATGAGGCAGGCCGCTCCCGGGTGTTCCAGGAAGGGGCCTTCAACACCGATCTCTTGGGCGGGGTATTCGGCCCGATCGTTGACATGCTCAATCGCCTTGAGGATGGCGATATCACGGTCATTTCCGGGCTTGCCGAAGAACTCACACGGGTGGCCGGTGTCGGCGAGGAGACCCGCCGCGTCGCAGAGCAGGCGGTGCTGGCCTTCGAGGGGCTGGAAAACATCGATCTCGGCGATGCCCAGGCCCAGATCATCCGCGTGGCGGAACAGATCGGCGGTCTGGAGCGGGAAATCGCCGCCGTCGTGGATGCGGATACCGAGCAGGCGCGCGTGCGGGCAATTGGCGCGCTGGCAAACGAGATGCTGGAATTGGCCCGCGCGGGCGATCTCCTGCGACAGGACGGGCCTGCGGCCTTCCGCGACATGCTCACGGAGATGGGTCTCAACCGCGCCGAGGTCGAGCAGCTGGAGAAGGCGCTCGATGGCACGCTCGCGCTCACCGAGGAGACCGCCGACGCCTCGGGCAAGATCGACTATTCCGGGGCCGCCGCGAGTGCCGCCGCGATGGCCGGGGAACTGGAGCGCGCGGGCAAGGCGCTGGCGGCCTTGCAGGGCGGGCTCTTGTCGCTTGAACTCGAGAATGTCGGCCTTGACGCGGAAATCGCGGCGCTTGAGGCCGGGGCAAGCGAGGCGGAGGCGCGTATCGCCGGGATCATGGCCCGCAGCCGCGCCGAGGTCGAGCCGATCCTGTCGGCGGATCGTGGCGGGGTGCAGGGGCGGGCGGCCGAGGCCAACGAGGCGCAGGCAAGGGCGGCGCTCGATGCTCTCGATGAACAGGAGGCGCTTCTGAAGCGTCGGCTGAGCAAGCAGGAACGCCTCGCCGCGCTGATCGACCGCCTGACCCCGGATCGCGGTAGCGGGCGTGGCACGAAGAAAGAGGTCGATCTCGTCGGGGATGTCGTCGAGGAGTTCGGGCAGCGCTTTGGCGGCACGATGGACTTCCAGAAGCGCCAGATCGAGACGTGGCGCGTCACCACGATCGAGCAGTTGCGCGCGGCGGGATTTGGCCACGAGCGCTATGCCCGGATGGTCGACGAGATCGCCCGCGACCGGCTCAGGGAGGCCTACGCGGAGGATCTGCAAAACCGCGATGACTGGCAGGCGGGCGTCGAGCGCGGGCTGAACGATATCTTCGGCGCGCAGCTCACCATGGCCGATATCGCCGAGGACACGATCAAGGCCGCGTTCGGGAGCATGGAGGACGCCTTTGTCAGCCTCGCCAGGACAGGCAAGATCGAGACCGCCGATCTGGTGGATTTCGCCCTGCGCCAGCTTTTCCGCCTCGCCGCCGCCACGGCCACCGGCAATCTGGGCCGCGCGGGCGGCGGGATAATCGGGAATTTTCTCGGCGGGCTCTTCGGCGGCGGTATCGGTGTCACCACTCAGGCCAGCACGGCGGCGGCGGGGCTGCCTTCGGTGTTCGACGGCAATACCGGGCAGATCGCGCTGCCGGTGTTCCACGATGGCGGCCCCGTGAGGGATGGCCGCGCCACGCGCGTTGTCAACCCCGCCCTTTTCGACGGCGCGCGGCGGCTGCACATCGGCGGGCTGGCGGGCAACGAGGTGCCCGCGATCCTCGAAGATGACGAGCGCGTGCTGACGCTGGCACAGCAGCAATCGACCGCCGCCACCATCCGCGGGCTGGC
>DISF01000007.1:6624-10123 GCA_002421985.1 Roseovarius sp. UBA6217
AGCGTCACAAGGCGCACCGAATTCGACGATGGCGAGGACCGCGTGCGCCGCACCGCGTTTGTGCGCCCGCATCGCCAGCGCTTCGATCTCGACCTGAAGCGTGCCGATCTTGGCGTGTTGCGGCGCTGGTTCTACGAGGATGCCGATGGCGGGCGGCTCTGGTTTGAGATGCCCGCGCTGGTGGATGGCGATTACGTCACCGTCGAGGCGCGCATCGTGGATAGCGGCGAGGGGCCGTTCCAGATCCGCCTGATCGGCGATTTCGAGGTCCGCATCTCGATGGAGATCGAAATCCGCCGCCTGCCGCGCGTGGGCGACGCTGTCTACTTCAGCCGCCAGGGGGAGAGGTGATGCCGCATCCGTCGATCATCGAGAGCTATGTCTATGCCACCGGTGATGTGGAAATCGCCACCGTCGAAATCCGTCACCCGGCGCTGCTTGATCCGGGCACCGGGGCCGCAGGCGCGATCCGGCTCGCGAGCGTGTTCGCCCCGCCCTCCGAGATCGAGGACGCGCCGTTTTTCGAGGCAAGGCTGGAGGCGGACGCGCCCTGTCAGCCCGGCGAGATCGTGCCCTTCAACCGCGCGCCCATCGAGATCATCCGCCCCGAGCGGACATCGACCGGGGTGCCGCTGGCGCGGTTCCGGTTTTCCAACGTGGATGCCCGGATCACCCGCGCGCTCATCACCGTCTCCAAGACGCTCGACCCGGTGCAGGCCACGATCCGCGTCTTCACGATGGCCGCGCGCCTTTCAGGCCAGCCCGAGGTGCTCGACGGGTTCGAGCTGGTCGATCCGGATATCACCGATGGCGGCGTCGAGGTCACCGCCACCGCGCCCGATGTCATCAACACCCCGTTTCACAGGCAGTTTTATGACGCACGTTTCCCCCTTCTTGGCCTCTGAGATCGCCGCGCTGATCGGCACGCCCTGGCAGGAGGGCGCTGTCGGCCCCGAGGCCTATGATTGCTGGGCCGCCGCCGCGATGGTCGAGGAGCGGTTCTTCGGGCGCGTCCTGCCCCGACTTGGGGCGGATCGCCGGGCTGCGATCACCCGCGCCCGCGCCACATGGCGGACCTGCGCCAGCCCCCGCGACGGCGATATCGTCGAGATGCGCCGCATGGGGCGCGCCAACCATGTCGGCGTGTGGATCGCGGGCGCGGTCCTGCACTGCCAGCGCGGCGCGGGCATGGTCTATGACCGCCCCGACGCGATCCGCGCGATGGGGTGGCAGATGCGCTTCTGGACGCCGGGCGCGGCCCACGCGGCCCGCCGCAAAGGGCCCCGCGCGGCGGCGAGCGCGATCTATGTGCCCGGTCTCGATCTGCTGATGGGCGGGCGCACCCCCCCAGAGGCGCTCATCGCCGCGCATCGCGCCGTGCCGATCGAGGCGCGCGCGGGCGAGACGGTGGCCGATGTGATCGCGCGTGCCGGGCTGGGCGGCGAGCATCTCGCCGTGTTCCTGCGCCCGTTTGATGCGCCTGTTGTGGCGGATGTGGCGGATGTGGCGGATGTCCGATCAGATCACTTGGAAACCCTGCTGCGCGATCTCGGCGCGGTGCCCGAGGCGGCGCGGGGCGATACCGTGATCCCGGACGGATACCGCCTCGTCATCACGCAGATGCCGCAGGGCGGGCGCGGCACCAACCCGCTGCGCCTCGTGTTGCAGATCGCCGTGCTGGCGGCGGCGGCATATTTCGCGCCCGCGCTCGGGGGAAAGCTGGGCGGGCTGGCTGGCAGCCTTGGGTTTGCCTCGGGCAGACAGCTTGCCTTTGGCGCGATCAACCTCATTGGCGGCTTTGTCATCAACGCGATCCTGCCGCCGCCCAGCCCGCCCGCGCTCACCGGCTTTGCCGAGGAGGTCTCGCCCACCTTCTCGGCCCGCGCGCAAAGCGCGATCGCGCGGCCCGGTGCCCCGATCCCCGTGCAGTTCGGACGCCATATCCACCAGCTCGACGACATCAGCCCGCCCTTCGTGCGCTTCATCGACAATGCGCAGATCGTCTATCAGCTCCTGTGCCTGGGGATGGGCGAGCACGCGCTTGAAGAGGTGCGCCTGGGCGACGTGACGGTGTGGAAGGACGGGGCCGCCACCGGCACGCTGCCCGGCATCGAGATCGAGCATATCCGCTCTGGCGAGGCGGTCACGCTGATGGACGAGGCGGTGTGGACGCAAGGCGATGTGACCGGCCTCGCGCTCGAGCCGCAGGCAACCATCGGCTGGCACGCGGCGGTGCCCGCCGGGCGAAGCGCGGTGGCGGTCGAGGTCGATATCGCCTTTCAGCAGCTCGTCACCATCGACACGAACGGCAACAACCAGTCGCGCAGCGTCGATATCCGCGTCGAGGCCCAGATGATCGACGATGACGACACCGCCCTTGGCGATCCGGTCGAGCTGGAGGTGCTCTCGTTCACCGGGGCCACCCGCTCGGCGCTGCGCTCGTCGCACAAGTGGTTCGTGCCCGAGGGCCGCTGGCGGCTGCGGCTCACGCGGCTGACGGCCGAGGGCGACAACCAGACTTTTGATACGGCGATCTGGGCCGGGCTGAAGGGGATATTCCCGGCGGGACGCATCTATCAGGGGATGGAGCTTCTGGCCGTGCGCGCCGAGGTGGGCGAGGCCTTTGCCGCGCAATCGGCGCGCCAGGTGCGCGCGGTCAAGACCCGCAAGCTGCCGGTCTGGGATGGTGTCGCGTGGTCTGCGCCGCAGCCCACCCGCGAGATCGCCTGGGCGGTGGCCGAGATCGCCCGTATGCATGGCCGGCTCGACGATCTCGACATGGCCGAGCTCATGGCGCTGCACGATATATGGGTCGCGCGCGGCGACCGGTTCGATACCGTGTTCGATCAGAGCCTGTCGTTCTGGGAGGCGCTTCAGACCGCGTTGCGCGCGGGCCGCGCGCAGCCCGATCAGCTCGGGCGGCGTATCCGCATCTGGCGCGACGCGCCGCAGCCGATCCCGCGCCAGCTTTTTTGCGAGCGCAACATCCGCCGCGGCTCGCTCTCGATCCGCCCCCGCCTGCCGGTGAGCGCGCGGCCCGAGCGCCTTGTCGCGCAGTTCATGGATGCGCGCACATGGCGGCCCGCCGAGATCGCCGTGGGGGCGATCACGGGCCGCGAGCGGCGCGAGCGTTATTTCGGCATCACCGATCACGACCATCTTCTGCGCGAGGTCGGGCATGATTTCCGCGCCGCGCGGTTTCGCTCGGTCACCGTCGCGTTCGAGGCCGAGCTGGAAAACCGCCTGTTGCGGCGCGGCGATCCCGTCGTGCTGTCGCATCGCGAGCTGACCGAGGGCGTCGCGGTCGGGCTCGAGGCCTGGGAGGGGCTCGACATCACCCTCGGCCAGGAGATCGACACCGGCCCCGGCACCGCCCCCCTGCTGATGCGGCTCTCGGCCCCCGATGGCACGGTGATCGGGCCGGTGGCGGTGCAGCCCGCCTTGGGGGGCGCGCGCGCAGACCGGATCACCGTCAGCCAGGACGAGATGGACCGGATCA
>DISF01000014.1 GCA_002421985.1 Roseovarius sp. UBA6217
AGTCAATCACGCGCTTGACAGGCACGAGCACCTTCATTGCACGGTCTCCCTTTGAGTGTTGAGCGGCCCATTGGGCCATGAACGCCCCGTTCTTTAGCGATTGGAGGCGGCGGAAAACAGGGTAAAATTGTCACCTCATGTTCCTCAGGTTCGGCCGACGCCGCGTTTCGGCGGTTTTTGGTCCGTGATCCTTGCCAGACCATGTCAGCGGTTCGCACCCGGAATCCAGAGCACATCGGCACGCCCGCTGTCATTGGCCATTCTTGCTGCCACGAAAAACCAGTCGCTCGCGCGGTTGAGATAGCGCAGGGCCGTCTCGTTGACCTCTTCCAGCGCGGCAAGCCCCACCACCAGCCGCTCGGCGCGCCGCGCCACGGTGCGGCACAGGTGCAGATGCGCCGCCAGCGGGCTGCCACCGGGCAGGATAAAGCTGCGCAGCGGCTCCAGATGGGCGTTCATCGCGTCGATCTCGGCCTCCAGCCGGTCCACCTGCGCCGCCACCATGCGCAGCGGCGTGTATCCGGCCTCGGCATCCTTTGCCATGTCGGGGCGGCACAGGTCCGCGCCCAGATCGAACAGATCGTTCTGAATGCGCGCCAGCGCCGTGTCGGTCTCGTCCGTCGCATGAAGCCGCGCCAGCCCCAGCGTGGCGTTCAGCTCGTCCACCGTGCCATAGGCGCTCACGCGCGCCGAGTGCTTGGCCACCCGCACGCCATTGCCGAGCGCGGTATCGCCCGCATCGCCGGTGCGGGTGTATATCTTGTTGAGCACGACCATGAAATCAGCCCCCCTGCCTGCGGAAATAGACGAATACGAGAATCAGCACCACCGCCACGAATTGCGCAATCAGCCGCCAGCGCATGAACTTGTTGGCGCGTTTGGCATTCTCGACGCCTTCCTTGCCGAAGGTCGCAATGCCCCTGATGAGGATCGCCGCCGTCACCAGACAGCCCGCCGCCACCAGCAGGAAAAGAGGGTCTGTGAGCATGGTCTCTCCATTCGCATTATGCCATTCGCGTATCTAGGGCGGTGCGCGCCGAAAGCGAAACGGAAAATCGCCGCACGCCCCCCCGCCGCTCATCCCTTTGCGATCAGCCAGTCAAGCGCGCGCGTCGGCAGGACGCGCCGCAACGTGCCCATCAGATAGGTGGGCGTGGTGACGTAATAGCGCGCCCTTGGCCGCCGCGATTCGAGCGCGTGGACGAGGCGTTTGGTCACCGCCGAGGGCGGCAGCTCGAACCGGTCGCGGCTATATTCGCCATAAAGCCGGGGCCGCAGGCGATTGCGATACTCGTCGGCGCGGGCCGCGTTTTCCCAGTCGATCCAGCGCTCGAACGGCGCGCGCGCATTCTCGCGGATGCGCGTCGTCACCGGGCCCGGCTCGATCAGGCTCACCTCGATGCCGGTGCCGCGCATCTCGACGCGCAACGTGTCGGTCAGCCCCTCGATGGCGAATTTGGTGCTGACATAGGCCCCGCGCCAGCCCAGCGCCACCAGCCCCAGAACCGAGGACGTCTGCACGATCCGGCCTTGGCCTTGCGCGCGCATGGCCGGGATCACCTGCCGCGTCAGATCGTGCCAGCCAAACACGTTGGTCTCGAAAATCTCGCGCAGCGCCCCGCGCGGCAGATCCTCGACCAGTCCGGGGCAGGCATGAGCACCGTTGTTGAAGAGCGCATCAATCCGCCCGCCAGTGGCCTCCAGCACCTCCGCCACGCCCTGCGTGATGCTCGCCTCATCGGCATAATCAATGCGCGGGCTGTCGAAGCCCTCACCGCGCAGCCGCGCGCAATCGGCCTCGCTGCGGCACGAGGCAAAGACCCGCCAGCCCCGCGCGCGAAGCGTGTGCGCCGCGTCATGGCCGATGCCCGACGAACAGCCGGTGATGAGGATGGTTTTACTGCTCATGCCGCCTTGTGGCGCGCCGCGCGGCACGATGCAAGCGGTCGCGTGCCGCTCTACCTGACAAGTATATCCCGAGCGCCGGACGGGGGCGGGTGTTGGCCTGTAGCGGGCGTTGATGCCTGGGGATGAGCCGCGCGAGTGCGTAAAGCGGCGACAGGCCCGAACACCATCGGGCAACGTCTCGCAGGCCCTGTCGCCGCTTTACGCCCCCGCGCGGCCCCTGTAGACCGATATCCATGACCGATCTGCTCGACGACCCCAACATGCGCCCCGAGGCCACCGCCGAGCCGCTCCGCCGCGCGCTTGGCGAGCGGTATCTGACCTATGCGCTTTCCACCATCATGCACCGCGCCCTGCCGGACGCGCGCGACGGGCTCAAACCGGTGCATCGCCGCATCCTCTATGCCATGCGCGAGTTGCGGCTGTCCTCGACCGGGGGCTTTCGCAAATCCGCCAAGATTTCCGGCGACGTGATGGGCAATTACCACCCCCATGGCGATGCCGCGATCTATGACGCGATGGCGCGCCTCGCGCAGGATTTCGCGGTGCGCTATCCGCTGGTGGACGGGCAGGGCAATTTCGGCAATATCGACGGCGACAACCCCGCCGCCGCCCGCTATACCGAGGCGCGGATGACGCCTTTTGCCGAGGCGCTGCTCGACGGCCTCGCCGAGGACGCGGTCGATTACCGCGACAATTACGACGGCACATTGCGCGAACCGGTGGTGCTGCCGGCGGCCTTCCCGAACCTTCTGGCCAATGGCTCCTCGGGGATCGCCGTGGGCATGGCCACCAACATCCCGCCCCATAACATCGCCGAATTGATCGACGCCTGCCTGCACCTCATCAAATCACCAGAGGCCCGCGACGAGACGCTGCTCAATTACATCCCCGGCCCGGATTTCCCCACCGGCGGCGTCATCGTCGAGCCGCCCGAGAGCATCGCGCAGGCCTATCGCACCGGGCGGGGCAGCTTCAGGCTGCGCGCCCGCTGGCAGGTCGAGGAGCTGCCCCGCGGCGGCTGGCAGATCGTCATCACCGAAATCCCCTACCAGGTGCAGAAATCGCGCCTGATCGAGCGCATCGCCGACCTCATCCAGACCCGCAAGGTGCCGATCCTCGCCGATGTCCGCGACGAGAGCACCGACGATGTGCGCCTCATCCTCGAGCCGCGCACGCGCACCGTCGATCCCGAGATGCTGATGGGTCTGATGTTCCGCAACACCGATCTGGAACTGCGATTCTCGCTCAACATGAACGTGCTGATCGACGGGGTGACGCCGCGCGTCTGCTCGCTGCGCGAGGTGCTGCGCGCCTTCCTCGATTTCCGGCAAGAGGTACTCTTGCGTCGGTCGCGCCACCGGATGGAGAAGATCGACCACCGGCTCGAGGTGCTGGAGGGGCTGATCGTGGCCTTCCTCAATCTCGACCGCGTGATCGAGATCATCCGCTACGACGACGCGCCCAAAGCGGCGCTGATGCGCGAGGATTGGGGGCGCAGCTTCACCCGCGCCACATCCGAGGCCGATTACGTGCCCCCCGCCGCCAGCGGCGGGGCCGGGCTGTCGGAGGTGCAGGCCGAAGCGATCCTCAACATGCGCCTGCGCTCGCTGCGCCGCCTTGAAGAGATGGAATTGCGCGCCGAGCGCGACACCCTGATGGCAGAGCGCGCCGGGCTGGAGGATCTGCTCGACGATGCCTCAAAACAATGGGCGACGGTCGCAGACGAGTTGCGCGAGGTGAAAAAGACCTTTGGCAAATCCCACCCCATCGGCGCACGCCGCACCGGATTCGCCGAGGCAGGCCAGGCCGAGGAGGTGCCCATCGAGGCGATGACCCCGCGCGAGCCGATCACCGTCGTGTGCTCGCGCATGGGCTGGATCCGCGCCATGACCGGCCATATCGACCTCAATCGCGAGTTGAAATTCAAGGATGGCGACGGGCCGCGCTTCCTTTTTCATGCCGAAACCACCGACCGGCTGCTGGTCTTCGGCTCGAACGGGCGCTTCTATACCCTCTCGGCCGCGAACCTGCCCGGCGGGCGCGGCATGGGAGAGCCGCTGCGCCTGATGGTCGATCTGCCCAACGAGGCCGAGATCGTCGATCTGTTCATCCACAAGCCGGGGCGCAAACTGCTGGTCGCCTCTTCGGCGGGCGATGGTTTTGTCGTGGCCGAGGACGAGGTGCTGGCGCAGACCCGCACCGGCAAGCAGGTTCTCAACCTGCGCCCGCCCGCCCGCGCGATCGTGTGCTGCCCGGTGACGGGCGATGCCGTCGCCTGCGTCGGCGAAAACCGCAAGGTGCTGGTCTTTGCGCTCGACGAATTGCCCGAACTGGCGCGAGGCAAGGGCGTGCGGCTCCAGAAATACAAGGATGGCGGCCTGTCGGATGCCACGACCTTTACCCTGTCCGAGGGGCTGAGCTGGCGCGACCCGGCGGGCCGCACCCGCACCGAGACCGACCTTGGCGACTGGCTCGGCAAGCGCGCGGGCACCGGCCGCATGGCCCCGCGCGGATTCCCCCGCGACAACCGGTTCACCTGAGCGGACTCTGGGTCTGGAGGGGAGGTTCGCAGCTTATCCCCGGCGCGGCTTCAGCAGCCGTCCCCAACAAACCAGAACCCAACCAGCCCGCCCTACCCCTGCCGCCCACCCAGCGACAGCGTATGCGCCCGCAGCCATTCCATGAAGCCGCGCGGATCGTTTTGCAGCATCTGCATCCGCTCTGCATCCACCGGCTTGCCCACCACAGGCTTTTGCGGTCTGCCGCAACTGCGCACCACCTCGTGCAACAAAAGCCCCTGCCGCAGGGTGGCCGAGACGCGATTGGCCATCTGATACCAGCGCGAATTGCAGCCGGGAAAGTAGATCGGCACCACCTGCGCGCCAGAGCGGCGGATCATCTGCGCGGTGAACACGTTCCATTCGCGCTCCACCACCGGGCCAAAAAGCCTGTCCGATGACGCCACCACGCCCGAGGGGAACACGCTGATGACCCCGCCCTCGCGCAGATGCGCCATTGCACTTGCGCGCATCTCCACCGATTTGCGCTGTGCCTCGGGGTCGTGCGGGAACGGCACCGGGATCATGTAAGAGGCCGCCACCTCGTCAATCCCGGTCAAAAGCGCACGCGTCAGGATCTTGTAATCCGTGCGCCGCCGCCCGATCAAGTCGGCAAGGATCATCCCGTCCACCAGCCCGTGGGGGTGGTTGGCAACCACCACAACCGGGCCCTCGGCGGGGATGTTGGCGATCTCTTCCTCGGGCGTCAGCAGCGGGATTTCCATGACATCGAGCGCGGCGCGCCAGAACGCCTGCCCCGAGGGCGTGCCGCGTTTCTCGAAGGCGCGGATCATGCGCAGGATGCGGATCTTGCCGGTAAACCACTCTATCCCGCGGATGACCGTGGCGGTAACGGGGCTGTCAAAACTGTTGGCATAGGTCAGGCTGCGACGGTCGTATTTGTGAAACACGATCTCCTCGGCAGTCTCCCCGCCGGTTTCTGGCTGCGCCTTGCTGCTCACGTTATGTGTCCCGTCCCGCCCTGCCGGTGCCCCGCGTGGCCTACATATCCTCGCCGAAGCGATCTGCGACCAGCGCGGCCAGTGCATCGCCCAGAGGCACGGCATCGGCCCCCATGATTTCGACGTCAATAGTGCTTCCTTTTGCCGCTGCCAACATCAAAAGCCCCATGATGCTGTCGCCCGAGGCGGTCTCGGACCCGTGGCTCACCTCAACCTGCGCGTCAAAGCCCTCGACCACCTCGACGAACTTGGCGGCGGCACGCGCGTGCAGCCCCTTTTCATTGATGATGTCGAGTTGCCGCCGCGTGCGCTCGGTCATTGCCGCTATCCTCATTCCGTTGAAACATTGTGGCTGTCGATATATTTGCGCCCCGCCTCGAGCGCCGCGCGCACCGCCACCGTGACCGGGCTGTGGCGGCTCTTGGCCAGCTTGATGAGCATCGGCAGGTTGGCCCCGTAAAGGATGCGGCGGTTGTCGGGGCGGCAGGCGCGCAGCGACAGGTTCGAGGGCGAGCCGCCGAAAATATCGGTCACCACCACAACGCCGTCGCCGCTGTCCACGGTGTCCGCGGCGGCGCATATCTCGTCTTGCTTGGCGGCGCGGTCGTGATCGCCCTCGACAGAGACGGCCACGATCCCGCTTTGCGCGCCGACCACATGCTCGACCGCCCTCAGATATTCGCGGGCCAGCCCGCCATGTGCCACGATCACGATCCCGATCATGACCGCCCACTCCCCGGCTCGTGCCGCTCCAGTTCCCGATGTCTTAATGACACCGGCCAGCCCTGCTCTGCAAGCCTCTCGCAGAGGAATTCCGCCACCGCGACAGAGCGGTGCTGCCCGCCGGTGCAGCCGGTTCCGATGGCGAGATAGGCCTTGCCCTCGGCCTGATGCGCAGGCAGCAGCAGATCAAGGAGCGCGCCCAGCCGCTCGAGAAACGGGGCCAGCCGCGGATCATCCCGCAAATAGGCCTGCACCCGCGCATCGCGCCCGTCAGCCTCGCGAAGGCCGGCCTTCCAATGCGGATTGTTCAGGAACCGGCAGTCAAACACCATATCGAGCCCGCGTGGCAGGCCGCGCTTGTAGGAAAACGACTGCACCGAGACCGACATCCGCCGCGCCCCGGCGGGCGCAAACCAGCGTTCAAGCTCGGCGCGCAGGTCATGGGGCGACATATCCGAGGTATCGACCACGATATCCGCACGCGCACGCACCGGGCCGAGCAGGTCAAACTCGCGCGCGATGCCCTCCTCGGGGCTGCCGCCCGGCGCAAGCGGGTGTCGCCGCCGCGTCTCGGAAAACCGCCGCACGAGGATATCCGCGCGGCAATCGAGATAGAGCACCTCCATCCGCCCCGGCACCGCAAACGCGCCGCCGTCGATCACCTCGATCAGCGCCTGCGTCGAGAAATCGCGGTTGCGCACGTCGATGCCAAGCGCCAACGGCTTGTCGAGCTTCGGCCCCGAGAAAAGCCGCGGCAAAAGCGACAGCGGCAGGTTGTCGATCGCCTCGAATCCCATATCCTCGAGGGCATTAATCGCCGTGCTGCGGCCTGCCCCCGACGGGCCGGTAACCAGAACCAGGGGGCGGGGCATGTCGGCATCCACGATGTGAGGCGTCATGATCTCCGGCTTTCGGTGTTATTCCAGGGTTCCATAGTGCAGATAGAGCAGGATCGCCGCAGGAAAATGCGCCTGCGCGCAGCCGTGAACAAGCGGCAGCGCGACCCCGGCGATCCGGGTCTTGCGCAAGGGTGGCAGGCGGTCGGTCTCGACCCGGTCAAGATCGACCACAAGCGCAAGCGCGCACGGCCCCGTGGCAGGCAGGCGCAGGATGCCAAACCCGCGCGCCTCGATCCGGCCGCGGATCGTGTCGGGCGCATCGGCCATCACGCAGGTGCCCATGCGCCAGAGCCGCGTGCGATCATCGGCAACCAGCCCCGCACCCAACGCCATGAGCCGCAGCGCCAGCCCCGATTTGCCACGCCCCGACGCCCCGCGAATGAGCACGGCACGCCCCCCCAGCGCCACGCAGCTTGCGTGCACGGTCTCGACCTCTGCGCGCCCGGCCCCGCCGTCACCCTCGCCCGCCGCCGCGCCACCCATCCCGGCTCAGACCGGCAGGCCGACGACAAACCGCGCGCCCAGAGGCTCGGATGTCGCATCGGCATGGGTGGGGCGGATGTTCTCGGCCCAGATCACGCCGTCATGGGCCTCCACGATCTGCTTGGAAATCGCCAGCCCCAGCCCGGAATTATTGCCGAAATCGCTCTCGGGCCGCTCCGAGTAGAAGCGCTGAAACACCTTCTCAAGCGCCTCTTCGGGGATGCCCGGCCCGGTATCCTCGACCACCACCAGCACCCGGTTGGCGCGGCGGCGCGCCCAGACGCGGATCGCGTCGCCCTCCTCGCAAAAGCTGATGGCGTTGGTGATGAGGTTCACGAAAACCTGCGCCAGCCGCGCCTCAAGCCCGGTGACGACCACCGGTTCTTGCGGGAAATCGGTGATGAACTCCACCCCTTTCTTGCCCGCCTCCTCGCTGAGATATTGCGCAAGATTTTGCAACAGCGCCACAAGGTCGAACGCCTCCTGCGTCTCCTTGACCAGCTCGGAATCGAGCCGCGACGCGTTGGAGATATCGCTCACCAGCCGGTCAAGGCGGCGCACGTCATGCTCGATCACCTCAAGCAGGCGCTCGCGTTGATCCTCGCGTTTGGCGATGCGCATGGTGCCCACCGCCGAGCGCAGGCTCGCCAGCGGGTTCTTGATCTCGTGGGCCACATCGGCGGCGAATTGCTCGTTGCTCTCGATCCGGCTGTAGAGCGCGGCGACCATACCCCGGAGCGCACCCGACAGCCGCCCGATCTCGTCGGGGCGCGCGGTGAGGTCGGGGATGCGGATGCGCCCGCCGCCGCTGCGCCCGCGGTTGCGCTCGCGCCCGATTTCGGCGGCGGCGGCAAGATCGGCAAGCGGATGCGAGATGGTCGAGGCCAGCACGAGGCTCAGACCGATGGAGATGAGCGTGGCAATCAGGAACATCTGAAGCACCCGTTCACGCTCGGCGGCGGAGATGCGATCGACATCGCCGCTCGTATCCACAAGCACCACCGCGCCCAGCGGCTCGGTGCCGCGCATTACCGGCGCTGCGGCCCGCAAAACGGTGTCGCCGCCGGCCTCCGTCGCGCGCACCTGCGCCCCCCCGGCCACCGCAGCATCAACCAGATCGCGGATCTGCGCCATCGCATCCTCTGCCCCGCGGCCTGTGCCCTCGGCCGCGAACGGCACCGAGATCACGCCCCATACCCACCCGAGGATATCGGTCAGCGGCGTCGGCGGCCCGTCACCGCCCGCGGTCGGGCGCGTGTCCTCGCCCGCCCTATGGCCAAGCAAAAGCCCCGTTCGATCATATAGATAGGCCTCGACCCCCTGCCGCAGCGCAAGCCGCTCCAGCGTGTCCTCGACATCGAGCCCGTCGCCGGTGGCAAGGTTCACCGGTGCGGTCTGCGGCAGCCGCGCGGCCACCACATCGGCGGTGAGCGCCGCGCGCTCGCGCAAGGCGTCGACATGCTGACGCACCAGCGTGTCCTGCGTGCCGTTGAGATAAAGAATGCCGATGACCAGCACGTTGAGCGCAATCAGGTTGAAGGTCACGATCTTGCGCGTCAATGCCGAGCGCCGCAGCGACAGCCAGCCGCGCCGCGCCCGCCGCTCGGTCAGCTCCGCCTCCTCGATGCGATCGGGGGCAACGAAATCGTCCCCAAGAACGAGATCGCCATCCCTGCGCGGTCGCGCGTTACCCACGTCTATCCCCTCGGCCAGGGTCATCATTCCTCGTTGTAACGATACCCGATCCCGTAAAGCGTTTCGATGGCCGAGAATTCGGGATCGACCATCCGCAGTTTCTTGCGCAGGCGCTTGATATGGCTGTCAATGGTGCGATCGTCCACGTAAACCTGATCGTCATAGGCCACATCCATAAGCTGGTCGCGGCTCTTGACAAAGCCGGGGCGCTGCGCGAGCGCCTGCAACAGCAGGAATTCGGTCACGGTGAGCGACACGTCGCGCCCCTTCCAGCTTACCGCGTGGCGCAGCGGGTCCATGTGCAAATCGCCACGCTCGATCACCTTGTTTTCCTCGCCCTCGACCAGCGCGCCACCGGCCACCACCTCCTGCCGCCGCAAAAGCGCGCGAATACGCTCGACCAGGAGCCGCTGGGAAAACGGTTTTTTCACGTAGTCATCCGCGCCCATACGCAGGCCCAGAACCTCGTCGATCTCGTCATCCTTGGAGGTCAGGAAAATGACCGGGATCTGCGATTTCTGGCGCAGGCGCTGCAACAGGTCCATGCCGTCCATGCGCGGCATCTTGATGTCGAGAACGGCCATGTCCGGCAGTTTCTTGCTGAACGCATCAAACGCCTGCTGGCCGTCATTATAGGTCTCGACCTCGAAGCCCTCGGCCTCAAGCGTCATGGAAACGGATGTCAGGATATTCCTGTCATCGTCCACCAGGGCGATTTTCGACATTGCTCTTGTTCCTCATACTGCTCTGAATTTTTTTCCTTGTTATGCGCCTTTTGCGGCCTGCGGATCAATCCAAATCTGCGAATCATCCAGACTATCGGCACCCATTGGGCGCGAATTTCGTTGACAATGGCTAAATGGACTCACTTTTCCATCCAGCGCCGCGTCGCGTTTCCGCTAACACCGGATTGATTGCGCTAACTTGCCGGTGGTTGCGCTAACTGTGCCAAACCCGTCTGTCATTTCATGGAAATGCCGTGCTAAGAGGCGCTTGACCTTGCAAAGGTCGCCCCCGAGGGATGGGCGATGGACAGGCGGTTTTGTTGAACAGGAGCGACACGACATGACAATCGGACGGGTGAACCCGAATTTCCGGCTGGAGGATCAGGGCATCACGGGGCTGGGAACGGTCCATTACAACCTGATCGAACCCGCACTGATCCAGGCCGCGATCCGGCGCGGCGAAGGCACGCTCGGCCTTGGCGGTGCCTTGCTCGTCTCGACCGGCAAGTTCACCGGCCGCTCGCCCAAGGACAAATACATTGTCCGCAGCGACACCACCGAAAACACCGTCTGGTGGGACAATAACGGCGCCATGAGCCCGGCACATTTCGACGCGCTTTACGATGACATGCTGGACTATCTCAAGGGCCGCGAGGCATTTGTCGAGGATCTCGTCGGCGGGGCCGATCCGGCGCTGGCGATCAATGTGCGCATGATCACCGAACTGGCCTGGCACAGCCTGTTCAACCGCACCATGCTGCGCCGCCCCGAGCGCGATGCGCTCGATCAGTTCACCGCCGATTTCACGCTCATCAACTGCCCCGGTTTCAAGGCCGATCCGGCTCGCCACGGCTGCCGCTCTGACACGGTGATCGTGCTCAACTTCGATCGCAAGCTGATCCTTGTGGCCAATACCGGCTATGCGGGCGAGAACAAGAAATCCATTTTCACCCTGCTCAACTATCTGCTGCCGGAAAAAGGCGTGATGCCCATGCATTGCTCGGCCAACCACGCGCATGACAACCCCGTCGATGCCGCCGTGTTCTTTGGCCTGTCGGGCACCGGCAAGACCACGCTCTCGGCCGATCCCGACCGCACGCTCATCGGCGATGACGAGCATGGCTGGTCCGAGCGCGGCACCTTCAATTTCGAGGGCGGCTGCTATGCCAAGACCATCAACCTCGACCCGGATGCCGAGCCGGAAATCTACGCCACCACGTCGAAATTCGGCTCCGTGGTGGAAAACATGGTGTTCGACCCCGAAACGCTCGAGCTTGATTTCGCCGACGATTCACTGACCGCCAACACGCGCTGCGCCTACCCGCTGCACTATATCTCCAACGCGTCGGAGACGGCGCTTGGCGGGCATCCCAAGAACGTCATCATGCTCACCTGCGATGCGTTCGGCGTGCTGCCTCCCATCGCGCGGCTGACGCCTGCGCAGGCGATGTATCATTTCCTGTCGGGCTTCACCTCCAAGGTGGCGGGCACCGAACGCGGCGTGACCGAGCCGGAACCCACGTTCTCCACCTGCTTCGGCGCGCCCTTCATGCCGCGCCGCCCCGAGGTCTATGGCAACCTGCTCAAGGGCAAAATCGCCAAGCACGGCGCCACCTGCTGGCTGGTCAATACCGGCTGGACCGGCGGTGCCTATGGCACCGGCTCACGGATGCCGATCAAGGCCACCCGCGCGCTGCTCACCGCCGCGCTCGACGGCTCGCTGGGCGAGGTCGAATTCCGCAAGGACGCGAATTTCGGCTTCGAGGTGCCGGTAGAGGTGCCCGGCGTTCCCGAAGTGCTGCTCGACCCGCGCCGCACCTGGGATGACGCCAAGGCTTACGACGCGCAGGCAGAGAGGCTCGTGCAGATGTTCGCCGAGAATTTCGCACAATACGTCCCCTTCATCGACGAAGACGTGAAGGCGGCGGCGATAGGCTAAACCCAAGCCCTGCGCTTGACCTGTCGCGCCTGCGACGGGTCAAGCGCGCGGTGAGGCCCGACGGGCAGCGATGGCAGGGCCTTTCACGGAGTCGTTGCAGGGGCGTGGCTGGATGATCCGGACCGGTTTGCACTTTTGTCAGATGTCGCATATCCGGCGCGTGCTTCTCCACCCGGAAGGCGGCTCTGCGCCGCGCAATGAAGCACCATCAACGCCCCCGCGATGATCTGACCCGCCTTGGAGCGCGTCGCGTTCATTTGCATTCACGCGACCCACTCTTAACCTTCTGTGGTCGCATGTTTTTCTGCGCAAAACCGGTTCCCACTTTTGCGCAACATGCTCTAGAACCCAACCGTTGTGCCGGCTGTCCGACACCGGCCGCGCGGCCAGCCTATCCCTCCAGATGCAGATAGACCCGCCGGTTCTGGCGGCCTTTCTTCTCGATCTTGCCAAGCCGCAGGGCACCGATCTCGCCGGTGCGCGCCACATGCGTGCCGCCGCAGGGCTGAAGATCGACCCGGTCCTCGCCCGCGCCGATAGCGATGAGCCGCACCCGCCCTGCCCCGCGCGGCGGCGCGGCGGACATGGTCTTGACGAGGCCGGGATCGGCGTCAAGCTCGGCATCGGTGATCCAGCCCTCGGTGACGGCCAGATCGCGATCCACCAGCATGTTGAGATAGGTCTCCAGCGTCTCGCGGTCCTGCGGGGCCTCGGGCATGTCGAAATCGAGCCGCGAGCGCGCCTCGCCCACCTGCCCCCCGGTCACCGGCAGCGGGATCACCACCGACAGAAGATGCAGCGCCGTGTGCATCCGCATGAAGCGGTGCCGCCGCTCCCAGTCGAGCACCTGCCACACCTCTGCCCCCAGCGGCGGCAGCGCCAGCGGCTCTCCCGGCACCAGCGCGATCCGGCCCTCATCGGTGCGCAGGCTGGTGGCCACGCTCACGCCGCCCCCGTCCCACTCAAGCCGCCCGCTATCACCGGGCTGCCCGCCGCCGGTCGGGTAGAATATCGTCCGGTCGAGCACCACGCCACCCTCGGGCGTATGCGCAACCACCCGCGCCCCGGCCTCCGCAAGGTAGGGATCACTGCGGTAGAGCATATCGGTCATCGCCCGTCCCCTTCCGCATCACCGTTGTCGCCGCCCTCGAAATCCGTCTCGCTCTTTTGCACCGGCGCGGCGCTCGGCAGCGGCGCGGTGGCCTCTTGCTCCGCTGCGCCCGCTGCCGCCGCCCCCGCGCCAGACCGGCCCGCCGCAGGCATCGCGTTGCGAAACCACACATCCTGTTGCGGGAAGGGGATCTCGATCCCCTCCTCGGCAAAGCGCCGGGCGATCTCGTGGTTCATGTCGGAATGCACGGTCATCACCCAGTTCACATCGCGCAGGATGGCGCGGATCTCGAAATTGAGCGCGCTGTCGCCAAAGCCGCGAAACACCACATTGGGCACCGGTGCCATCAGCACCATCGGATGCGCCTCGGCCACCTCGCGCAGGATCGCCTCGACCCGGCGGGTGTCAGACCCATAGGCCACGCCCACCGGCACGATCACACGGCCCACGGTATTGCCACGGGTATAGTTGGTCACCGTGCCGCTGACGAAATCGGCATTGGGCACGATCACGTCGGTGCGGTCGAAGGTCTCGATCCGGGTGGAGCGCACCGAGATGGATTTGACATAGCCGTGCTGGCCGCCAACCTCGATCCAGTCGCCCTCGGAAATCGGCCGCTCGATCAAGAGGATGATCCCCGCGACGAAATTCGACACGATGTTTTGCAGGCCGAAACCGATCCCCACCGAAAGCGCGCCCGCGACGATGGCCAGCGAGCTGAGATCAATCCCCGCACTGGTGATCGCGATCAATGCAGAGAGGAATATCCCGACATAGCCGGTGCCCGACACGATCGCGTTGCGCCCGCCGGTATCAAGCCGCGTCTTGGGCAGGATGGTGTTTCGCAGCGCCCCCTGCACCAGCCGCGTGGTGATATAGCCAAGCGCAAAGACGGCGGCGAACTTGACGAACACGACCGGCGATATCTGCACGCCGCCAAGGTTCACCCCTTGGGTAAAGCTTGTCCAGAACTCCAAAAGTTGCGCCTGCCGCGCCCCCCAGATCAATGCGAATCCCGGCAGCGACAGCACGATGACGGCAAAGCCTGCCAGCACCGGCACCAGCGACTCGGCAGCGCCATCGCGATTGCCCGTCGCCATGACGTAAAGCTCGGTCAAGAGCCGTTGCAGGATCACCAGCGCCGCCATCAGCATCAGCGACAGCGCGGCAGGCAGCATCAGCGCCTGCGCCGCCCTGGCATAGCCCACCGCCGCCAGCAGCGGCCCGATCACCGCCACCGCCAGCACCAGCCGCGCGACCATCTTCGCCACCCGGCCCGACAGGCCCGCCTCGCCGTCATTCCCGGCCGCGCAGGCGCGGGCGTGCAGGCCAAGCAGCGCCGCGATCCGCCACAACAACAGGCCGGTCAGCACCTGCACCGGAAAGATCACCACATTGGTCGCGGCCTCGCTCCATCTCGCGCCATCGGTCACCGCCTGTATGAAATGGAATGCCGCCACCACCAGCCCCAGAAGCGCCCCGTAAAGCCGCCCCGAATAGCGGCTGCGGTCATCGAGGTTCAGCACCGGGCCGCGCGGCTCGTGGCGCGGAAAGACGCGCTGCGCCAGCCAGCGCGCCAACAGGAAGATAAAGGCGGCAGGCAGCAAGGTGCCAAGCAGCAGATCGCCGCGCGTTCCCGTAAGCCCCGAGGCCGAAACCGCGCGCACCAGCGCATAGACCCCGGCATAGGGCAGCAACCATTCGCCCAGCGAGACGACAAAACTCGCGATCCAGCGCCCGGCGCTTGGCGCCTCGCCCACCAGCCGCTGCATCAGCCGCACCGACCAGACCCGCCCCCGCGCCAGCAGCACCAGCCCCAGGAGCGCCCAGACCACGATCACCGGCAGGTTGTCGCGCAGGATCGCGCGCGAAATCGGGCTTTGCCACGAACGCGCCAGTTCGGTGCTGACATCTTCGGTCAGCCGATAGAGCGCGCGCACCGCCTCGGGCCAGTGCAGCGGGTTCACCGGCCTCGGCCCGATCCGCAGCAATTCCGCCGTCTCGCGCGCGCGGATGGTCTCGTCGATCCCGGTAATCAGCCCCTCGGCACGACTGCGGGCAAGCTCGGCAGTGCGCACCGGTGCCTCAAGCCGGATCAGCCTCCGGTTGAGCTCCTCACGCTGCGCGGTGATGTTGTCGGGCTCCTCGCCGGTCTCTGGCGGCGGGCCGAGGGCCGCAAGCTGATCGCGCACGGTCCGGATGGTGGTGGCATTGGCCCCCTGCGCCTCGGTGAATTGCTGGCGGAACGCGGCCACCTGAGCGCGCAACTCTTCCAGCACGGGCGTCGCCACCGCGCCGCTTTCCAGCGCGGCCTCGACCCGGCCTGCGAGGTTTTCCCAAGCCTCGTAATCCGGCCCGCTCAGCACCTGCTGGGCATGGGCCGCACCGATGACCGGCCCCGGCCCGACAACGCCCCAAAGCGCTGTGGCCAGCGCCAGCCATATCGCCACAAGGGCCTGCCTCATTCGACGAACACCCCCGGAATCGCGCGCGGCGCCTCGGTCAGCCAGCCGGGAACCGGCAATCCCTTGCCGCGCAGGAACTCGGGGTTCCAGAGCTTGGACTGATAGCGATTGCCGAAATCGCACAGCACGGTCACGATCGTGTGCCCCGGCCCCATCTCGCGCGCCATGCGCATGGCGCCTGCGATATTGACCCCGCTGGAGCCGCCCATGCACAGCCCCTCCTCGCTCAGCAGATCGAACACGATGGGCAGCGCCTCGGCATCGGGCACGCGGCAGGCGAAATCGGGGGTGAACCCGTCAAGATTGGCGGTGATGCGCCCCTGCCCGATACCTTCGGTGATCGAATCGCCGGGGTTGTCCTCGCCGGTATAGATCTTGTAGAGGCCCGAACCCTCGGGATCGACCAGCCCGATCTTGACGCCCTTGGGCTGCAATGCCTGCGCCACCCCCGCCAACGTCCCGCCAGAGCCCACCGCGCAGATGAAGCCGTCAACGCGGCCGCCCGTCTGCTCCCATATCTCGGGGCCGGTGGTTTCCACATGCGCCTGCCGGTTGGCCACATTGTCGAACTGGTTGGCCCAGATCGCACCATTGGCCTCGCTGCGCGCGAGTTCCTCGGCCAGACGACCGGAATAGCGCACGTAGTTGTTGGGGTTCTTGTAAGGCGCGGCAGGCACCTGCACGAGGTCCGCTCCGGCAAGCCGCAGCATGTCCTTTTTCTCCTGGCTCTGCGTCTCGGGGATCACGATGACGGTGCGAAACCCCATCGACGCCCCCACCAGCGCCAGCCCGATGCCGGTATTGCCGGCAGTGCCCTCGACGATGGTGCCGCCGGGCTTGAGATCGCCGCGCGCCACCGCATCGCGGATGATATAGAGCGCGGCGCGGTCCTTGACCGACTGACCGGGGTTGAGAAACTCGGCCTTGCCCCAGATCTCGCAGCCCGTCTCCTCGCTGGCGCGCCGGAGCCGGATAAGGGGGGTGTTGCCGACCGCCTCGGCGAGGTCCCGTGCCATGCGCATCGCGTTCGCTCCTGTCTTGTTCGCTGCAAAAGGTGTATGGGGTCGCGGCGCGAAACTCAAGCAGCCGCCCGCAGCCGCGCCCGCTCGCGCTCCAGCCACAAAAGCCCCAGAACCAGCGGCCCGTTATTGGCCTCGCCGCTCGTCACAAGCGCCATCGCGGCTTTGAACCCGATCACATGGGTGCGGATATCCTCGTTCTCGGCGGCCAGCCCGCCGCGCCCCTGCCCCGCCTCGGGCAGATCGCACAGCCCGAGGAACAGATGAAACATCTCGGTGGAATAGCCCGGCGTGCAGTAATGGCTGGAAATCTTCTCCAGCCGCCGCAGGTCAAGCCCCGCCTCCTCGGCGCATTCCCGCCGGGCGCAGGCCTCGGGCGTCTCGCCGCCATCCACGCGCCCCGCCACCGGTTCCAGGAGCCAGGGCAGCGCATCGCCGCGCCCATAGGGGCCCATGCGGAACTGCTCGACCAACAGAACCCGGTCGCGCACAGGATCATAGGGCAACACCAATGCGGCGTCGGTCGCAACAAAGACCTCGCGTAGCAATTCCGGGCTTTGCCCGCCATCGAAACGCGGATGCCGAAGCCGGTAGCGGCGGGTGAGGAAAAATCCGTCATGGGTGGTCTCGCAGGCCGCCTCTTCCACCGCCTCGCGGCGGGTGGCGCTGCGCAGGGCCGCGGGCGCGGGCGCGGCGCGCGCGGCGATGCGCGCCTCGGCGCGGGCAAGGATCATCTGCCGCCGCGCCGCCATCGCCGCCACTGGCACGCCCTGCGCATGTCCGCGCAACACTTCCCCAGCGGCCTCGCGCAGCAATTCCTCGCGCAGCCCCTCGCCCAGCACCGAGGCCAGATATCGCGCCTCTGCCTCGCTCACGACCAGCGCCGTTCCGCCGCCTCGGCCACCGCGCCGACAACGAACCCGCCCGCCAGCAGCACGCCGATCAGCGTCCCGTCGAGCATCACAAGCGTGTATTCCGCGGCCAGATCGAAGATTTTCTTCAGCCCTGTCATGACCCCGGCGATCCGCCCGTCAAGCGCGAGGTTCAACATTGCATACAGGCTCTGGACAAACACCGCCCAGACCACCATCGCGGCCATCCCCGTCAGCCCGGCGCTGATTCCGGTGGCATAGCCATGGCCCAGCCGCCGCCCCGCAACCCGCCAGCCGCACAGCATTCCGAGCGCGACGTTGACATAGTTGAACCAGCCGAAATTCGTCGCAGGGTCCATCAGCGGGCGAAACAGCTCTGACCCGATCCAGCCCAGCGCCCCCAGCCCCATCGCGGCAACGAGCTTTCCTGCGGTGGGCATGGTATCGGTGACGGGCATTCATCCGGGCCTTGCAAGGGTGATCTGCGTGACATCGCAACTACCGCCTTTGAACGCCGCCGCGCAAGAGGCAAGGTAGAAATCCCACATCCGCCGGAACCGCGCGTCAAAGCCCTGCGCCGCGATCTCGGGCCAGCGCGCGTCGAACGTGGCGTGCCAGCGGCGCAGCGTCTCGGAATAGCTTGCGCCAAATTCCCGCGATCCCAGCACCGCCAGCCCGGCGCGCGCCACCTCTTGGCGCAGCACCGACGGCCCCGGCAGCATCCCGCCCGGAAAGATGTATTTCTGGATGAAATCCACATCCTTGCGATAGGCCGCGAAGCGGTGATCCTCGACCGTGATGATCTGAAGGCAGGCCCGCGCACCGGGATTGAGCCGGTCGCGCAGGCTCTGGAAAAACACCGGCCAGTATTTCTCGCCCACCGCCTCGAACATCTCGATGCTGGCCACGCCGTCATATTGGCCGGTCTCGTCGCGGTAGTCTTGCAGTTTCAGGTCCACCTTATCGCCAATCCCGGCCCTGGCCATGCGCTCTTGCGCATAGGCAAGCTGCGACGGGCTTATCGTGAGGCCGGTCACCCGCAAGCCCCGCTCCTTGACCGCATATTCCGCAAACCCGCCCCAGCCGCAGCCGATTTCCAGCACATGAGCGCCCGGCCCCACCCCCAGCGCATCCACCATCGCGCGATATTTCGCGGTTTGCGCGGCCTCAAGGCTCTCGTCGCCGGTTTCGAACAGGGCGCTGGAATAGGTCATCGTGCGATCGAGCCACAGCGCATAGAAATCATTGCCCAGATCGTAGTGATATTCGATATTGCGCCGCGCCTGGCTCCTGGAATTGCGCTTGAACCAGAAGCGTATCCGCTCGTAAAGCTGCGCGATCCTCTGGCCCGGATACCCGTTATAGAGGCTCTCGTTGTCATCGTTGAGCAGATCGAGAAAGGCTTGCAGGTCGGGCGTGGACCACGCGCCATCAAGATAGGCCTCGCAAAAGCCCAGATAGCCCTCGCGCACCAGCCGCGCGAACACGTCCGCGTCATGGATGTGCAATTGCGCCTCGATCCCCGGCTCCCGCCCCTCGGCGCGAAACACTCGTCCATCGGGCAACCGGATGTCGAGCCGCCCCGCCCGCAAGGCCTTGGCCACCGCAAAACACCGTGCGAAATAGCGCGGCAGCCGCGCCGCACCTTGCGTTGACACAAGCACCGCCACGTCAAGGCCCCCTTCGGCCGTCATGTCCTTCATGCCCGGACCTCCCTTTGTTCATAGGCCTCAAGGGCCCGCTTGCGCCCCTCGGCCAGACCCACCAGCGGCGCGGGGTATGTATCCTCGGGACGCAGACCCCAACTCTTTGGAATGGCGTCGAAATAACTCAGCGCCGTTTGCGATGGCCGCGCCTGCCCCTCGGCGATCCAGGCCCGCGCATAGGCACCTTCGGGGTCGAATTTCGCCAGTTGCGTCTCGGGGTTGAAGATGCGGAAATAGGGCGCGGCATCGGGCCCGCAGCCCGCCACCCATTGCCATCCCATCGCGTTCGACGCCGGATCCCAATCGGTCAGGCACTCGGCGAACCAGTCCAGCCCGATCCGCCAATGCACCATCATGTGCTTGGTGAGATACGACGCCACATTCATCCGCGCCCGGTTGTGCATCTTGCCCGTCACATACATCTCGCGCATCGCAGAATCAACAAAGAGCACGCCGGTGCGCCCCTGCTTCCAGCGCAAAACGGCGGCGTCCTCGGTCTGTGACCACGGGAAGGCGTCCCAGTCCTGCCGCCAGTTCCGCGTCAGGATTTCGGGGGTGTGATAGATCAGGTGATAGGCAAATTCGCGCCAGACCAGTTCCTTGAGCCAATGCTCGGCCCCTCTCGAGCCCTCGTGCAGCGCGCGGGTGCCCGCGTGCCAGCACTGGCGCGGTGATATTTCGCCATAGGTGAGGTTTTCCGAAAGGCCGGAGGTGCCCGCGATACCGGGATTGTTGCGCGCGTCCTTGTATGGGCCGATAGCCCCCGCCATGAACGCGCCAAGCCGGTCCTGCGCCGCGGCCTCGCCCACGCATTGATAGGGCAGGCAAACCGCCGCTCCGCGATCCATCGCCGCGCCCATCTGCCAATCGTCCAGCCGGTCGCTCTCGGGCCAGGTCTCGGGCGCGGGGATGCGCGACGGGGCAGGTTGCGGCGCGGGCACCTCGCGATCCTTCACCGCGCGCCACATCGGGCTGTAGACCTTGTAGAACCCGCCGGTGCCGGTCTCGACGGTCCACGGCTCGAACAGAAGATGCGCATTGTGGCTTTGCGCCTCAATGCCGCGCGCCTTTAACGCCGCCTTGACCCCGGTATCGCGGGCGATGGATGCCGGATCGTAAAGCCGTGACCAGTGCACCGCCCCCGCGCCCAGCTCTTGGGCAAGCGACAAGAGCACCTCTTGCGCCCGGCCGCGCCGCAATATCAACCGGCTGCCGCGCCCCTCCAGATCGCGCGCCAAGGCCGCCAGCGACAGGCCCAGCCGCCATTTCGGCGCGGCACCCAGGGCCGCCACCCCCTCGTCATGGATGAAAACGGGGATCACCGGCCCACCGCCCGCGCAGGCGGCGATGAGCGCTGGATGATCCGACAGCCGCAGATCGCGCCGCAGCCATACTATGACCGGTTTGATTTCGGGCATCCCCGCCCCCGTGTTTTCGATATGTTACGCGGGGGGCCGGGGGGCGGATCAAAGAACATCGTCAAGTGCCACCATCAGCCGGGCGACCTCGTCCGCGCTTGTGTAATGCACGAAGCTGAGCCGCAGCACGCCGTGATCGGGCTCGATCCCCATCGCCGCCAGCGGGCGCTGCGCATAGAAATCGCCGCCCCCCGCCATGATGCCATGCGCGACGAGCGCGGCGGCGGCCTCGGCACCGGGTCGGTCAAGCGCCAGCGCCACCGTGGGCGCGCGCGCCGCCGCATCACCGGGTCCAAGAAGGCGCACCGAACTGCGCTCCTTGAGATGATCGAGCAGCGGCTGCAACAGCGCGACCTCATGCGCGCGCATAAGATCATGCACGCCCCTGTTGCGTTCTGTCGGACTGCCGGTGATGCCATGATGCGCCGCCAGCGTGTCGATATAATCGGCGATGCCCGCGCAGGCCGCCACCTGCGCGTGATCCGGCCCCGCAGGCGTGAACCGTTTGTAAAGCGTCTCGCCGTTGAAATGATGCGCCTGATTGGGCAAGAGCCGCGCCAGCTCGCGCCGGACAACCATGATGCCCTGATGCGGGCCATAGGTCTTGTAGGCGGAAAACAGATAGATATCCGGCCCCATATTGCCCACCTCGGGCAGGCCGTGGGGGGCATAGCTTACCCCGTCCACACAGACAAAGGCCCCCGCCGCATGAGCGAGCGCCGTAATCTCGACCACCGGGTTGATCGCGCCCACCACGTTGGAGCAATGCGGAAAACACACCAGCCGCACCCGCTCATCGAGCAGGGCTTCCAGATCGGCGGGGTCGAGCAAGCCGCTCTCGGGGTCGATCTTCCACTCGCGCACGTCAAAGCCCGCCTCGGCCAGCCGCCGCCACGGGCCGGAATTGGCCTCGTGATCCTGATCGGTGACGATGATCGCGCCACCGGGGTCCATCCATTGCCGGAACGCCTGCGCCAGAACATAGGTGTTGGCGCTCGTCGAGGGGCCAAAGCTCAGCTCGTCGGTGCCCACCCCCAGCATCGCCGCAAGCCGCGTGCGCGCCTCGTCCATCTCCTCGCCCGCAAGACGGCTGGCCTCATAGGGGCCATAGGGCTGCACCTTGCGGCTTCGGTAATACCGTTCCAGCCGGGCGATCACCGGCGCGCAGGTATAAGAGCCGCCCGCATTCTCGAAAAACGCCTGGCGCGCCAGCGACGGCTCGGCAAAGGCCGGGAATTGCGCGCGCACGAAATCATTGTCCAGCATCACCATCGTGGTCCCCCTCGTGTTCCGCCGCCAACAAACAACAAAGCCCCCCGGCGTGCAACAGCAGGGGGGCTTGACGTGATCCGAAGCGTGACCGCCCGGCGTTACCGCTTCTCAGAGGCCAGCCCCTTTCAGATCATCACGCAGATCGCCAGGAGGATGACCGTGAACGGCAGCCCGGTGGAAATCACCATCGCCTGAAGCGAGACCAACCCGCCGCCCAGCAACAGCGCGATCGCCACCAGCCCCTCGAAGGTGCACCAAAACACCCGCTGCGACACCGGCGCATCGACCTTGCCGCCCGCCGTGATCGTGTCGATCACAAGGCTACCCGAATCCGACGAGGTGACGAAGAACACGATCACCAGCACGATGCCGATGGTCGAGGTGATCGCCGCCAGCGGCAGCCCCTCCAGCATCGCGAAGAGCGACAGGGGCGGATTGTGAATATCAAGGCCAAATGGCCCGATCCGTGTCTGAATATTGTCCCGGCCGATCTGGTAACCGGTCTGGATGATCTCCGAATGGCCCTCGGGTTCGGGGATACCCTGATTGGCGGTGTCGTCAGACATGCCGTCCCTCCTGTTCTTGCATCCCGCCGCACCTGCCCGCCCGCCTCGGGCGGTCGCGGGCATGGGGCGCGATCAATTCGGGCGCGTTTCGCCTGCGCGCGCGCGGTAATGCGCCAGAACATAGAGCCGGATCGCCGAGGCCAGCCCCGTCTCCGGGTCGCGCGCCGCGTCGATCTCGGCGGCAAGCGCGTTGAGCGCGCGGCCCTCGGCTCGGGCGATCTCGCGGAAAGCCTGCCAGAACGCATCCTCCAGCGACACGCTGGTGCGGTGCCCTTGCAGGGTGAGCGAGCGTTTGAGCGGCCGCGCGGTCATTTCAGGCAGGGGGTGGGGGCGCTGCCCCCGCCGCCGCAAGCGGCGACTCCCCCGGGATATTTCAGGCCAGAAGAAACCCGCATCACTCCTCCTCGCGGCGATGCGCGTCAAGCTGCGCACGGGCGCGGGCGCGCGCAGCCTCCTCTTCGGCCTTCTGCGCCCTGGTGCGGCCAAAGCGCGCGGCGTTCTCGTCGGCGCGGGCCTTTTGGGCGGCCCGCACGCGCTCTTTTCTCACCCGGTTGAGGTTGACCGGCGCGTCACTCATTTCGGGCCGATCATGTCCTCGGGGCGCACCACGCGGTCAAAGGTCTCGCCATCGACAAAGCCGAGCGCAATCGCCTCCTCGCGAAGCGTGGTGCCGTTCTTGTGCGCGGTCTTGGCCACCTTGGTGGCGTTGTCATAGCCGATGATGGGGGCAAGTGCCGTCACCAGCATGAGGCTTTCGCGCATCAGCTTCTCGATGCGCGGCACGTTGGCCTGAATGCCCGTCAGCATCCGCTCGGTGAAGCTCGCGGTGGCGTCGCCCAGAAGCTGGATGGATTGCAACAGGTTATAGGCCATCATCGGGTTGTAGACATTAAGCTCGAAATGGCCTTGGCTGCCTGCGAACTTGATCGCCGCATCGTTGCCCATGACATGGGCCGCGACCTGCGTCAGCGCCTCGGCCTGGGTGGGATTCACCTTGCCGGGCATGATGGAACTGCCCGGCTCGTTTTCCGGCAGGATCAATTCGCCAAGCCCCGAGCGCGGGCCGGAGCCGAGAAAGCGGATGTCGTTGGCGATCTTGTAGCAAGACCCCGCGACCGTGGCGAGCGCGCCCGACAGGAACACCATCGCGTCATGGGCGGCGAGGGCTTCGAACTTGTTGGGCGCGGTGACGAAAGGCAGGCCGGTGATCGCCGCCATATTGGCCGCTACGGTCGTATCCCAGCCATGCGCGGTGTTGAGCCCGGTGCCTACCGCCGTGCCGCCCTGTGCCAGTTCGTAGATACCGGGCAGGCAGGCATTGACGCGCGCAATCCCCTGCCGCACCTGATGGGCGTAGCCCGAGAATTCCTGCCCCAAGGTCAAAGGCGTGGCATCCTGCGTATGGGTGCGCCCGATCTTGATGATGTCCTTGAACTCTGCCGATTTGGCCTCCAGCCCCGAGGCCAGCGCCTCCAGCCCCGGCATCAGCACGTCGCGCACGCTCATCGCGGCGGCGATATGCATGGCGGTGGGGAAGGTGTCGTTCGAGGATTGCCCCATGTTCACATGATCGTTGGGATGCACCGGGTCCTTGGTGCCGATGGTCCCGCCAAGGATCTCGATGGCGCGGTTGGCGATGACCTCGTTGGCGTTCATGTTGGATTGCGTGCCAGACCCCGTCTGCCAGACAACCAGCGGGAAATTGTCGTCAAAGCGGCCGTCAATCACCTCGCCCGCCGCCTGGATGATGGCATCGGCCAGCCGCGCATCAAGCTTGCCGCTGGCCTTGTTGGCCTGCGCGCAGGCCTTTTTGATGATGCCCAGCGCGCGCACGATGGCCACGGGCTGACGCTCCCAGCCGATGGGAAAATTCATGATCGAGCGCTGCGTCTGCGCGCCCCAGTATTTGTCGGCGGGCACATCGAGCGGGCCGAAACTGTCGGATTCGGTGCGGGTGGCGGTCATGTCGGGCACTCCTTGGCGGTTTGCCCTCTCATATCGCAGGCATCGAAAAGATCAATGCTGTATACGACGGAATACCAGAAGGCGCGCGCCCACACGCCCGCCACCGTCATCGATCACCACGCCGCAGACGCTTGCCCGCGGCGTGGCGTGGCCCCGCGATGTTCCGGGCTTATTCCATCAGCATGAGGGCGCGGTTGGCGAACATGCCGTCGGGGCCATTCTCCAGCATCATCTCATGACCGTGTCACCGGGCGCGACCGCGCCGATCCCGACCCCGTCGAGCAGGGTCATGTCCATGCTCATGGCAGGCCGGCCGATATCGGGGATGGGGCCGTGGCTCATGCTCAGCTTGGCATCCCCGGTCACCGCATGAACAACCCCGCGCCCGGTGGCGGCGATGCCATCATCGCGGCCCGCGACGGGCACCGCGTATCGTCCACGCATGTCATATACCTGTCTCTTGACCGGCCGGGACCACGAGGCCACTGCCAATCCATGTCCGAATGCGCACAGGCGCAGTCAGGCGGTGGAGGAAAAGATCAGGTGCGTCTTGGGGGTTTGTCGGCCCGGTCGGGGGCAGGCTGCAACGCGGGGTCGGCAGATAACGCGACAAAGCGCGCGCTCATTTCCACGCCCACACGCTCCCGCCGCGGCCCTCCGCTAGAGGCAAAGCAGCACACGGCCATCACGCAGCCCGCATCACCATGCGGCCCCATGACGCCCGCGCCATCGCGCGCGTCCCCCACCATCCCGGCCCCGTCGGTCATTTCGTTATGGGCATGTGCGGCACCGGCCATCGGCGCGTCATGGGCCATCGCCCCCTGCATCGATCCAAGGCTGCCCGCGACAACCGCGAGCAACAAAACGAGCGCATGGAGATGCGATATGACGGAGCGAAGACCGATCATGATGGCCAGCATAGCGAGGGCGGCGCGATTGTCGATGACATCTATACCGCAGGCGCGGACAGGATGCGCCCGCCCGCGCGGCCAGCGCGATCAGTCGGCGACCCGTAGCTTGGGCAGCACAAACGCGCCATCGCTGCCGCCCGCCACGGTCTTTGCCGGCACCGGCCGCCCGTCAGAGGATAGCGCGGCGCGGATCACGGCATTGCGCTCGACCGTCTTGCTGGGAAGGAAGGCCGGCTCTGCGCCGTAATCCATCGCATCAAGCGCGGTTTCATACCAGGTCTGCGATGATTCTGCCGCGCGCGGCATCCCGAAGCCCCAGCGCGCATGATGCCCCATCATCTCGCCATAGGGCATCTGCCCTGCTGCGACCATCGACAACGCACCGCCAAGCGCGACCCTCGCATCATCCTGACGGTATCCGGTGCCAAGGCATATCTGGCCGTATCCGGCGGCCACCTCCATATCGCCATTATAGATCGTATTGGCGACCTGGATGGCCCGTTCCTGCACCATCTTGGGGGTTTCGTGCGACAGCGCCGCCGCCGCCGGGGCCATGCTCTCGGCCACCTGGCCGCACAACTGGCTCATCTGGTCCTCGGTCGCGCGGGCATTGGTCATCAGCGCCTGGCCCTGGGTCATCGCATAGGATCGCGCCTCGCAGAATTGCTCGCCCAGCGCCTGCTCGGGATCGGCCACGTCGCTGGCAAGGATCGGCCCGCCATTGACCTGCAACATGCCCGCGACCACCTCGCAATGGGTGGCCATCGAGACCGGCGCGCTCCCCCGCGAGAGATCGAGCGCGGGCAGCGCGCCGCCGGTCGCACGCCGTGCGGTGCCGCTGCCCTCGCCTGCGGTCGCGCTGCCGCCTTGCCCGGCATAGCCGTCCGGGCGGGCGGTCTGGCGATACTTGTTGACGTAGTTGGGATCGCTGAACGCCTTCAACAGGCCCTTGGTGCCCTCGTTGGCGACGACCTCGGGATAGGCCTGCCCGCCACCGGCATTGTAGCGGTTGTAGCCCTCGACCAGCGTTGCGCGCTCGTAATCCGTCAACTGGCCTGTGACCGGAAAGCCCATATAGGCCTGGTAATTCCCGATCGCGGCGCGCGATCTTTGACCCAAGGCACCATCCACCGCCCCTACCGGAAAGCCGAACGCATTGAGCGCGGTCTGCACCTGCCGGTTCTGCTCAAGCTGTGGATTGGGCGCGCGCCGCACCTGTTGTTGCTGCTGTTGCGGTTGCTGCTGTTGCGGTTGCGGTTGCTGCTGTTGCTGTTGCCGTTGCTGCTGTTGTCCCTTTATGGCCGATCCGATCATGCCGCCAACGATGAGCCCGCCGATGATCTTGGCAGCATCGCTTGCAATCGCCGGGGCCGGGGTCAGGGTCAGGGCGGCGCAGACCGCAGGAATAATGAATCTAGATGTGGCCACGACATATTCCTTTCACGCGAATATCGGGAATCTGGTCCGAATAAATCAGATTCGGCGCAATCGTGACAGATTTTTTTGACACCCGCACGCGAACACGCTGGGTCCGTGCGGCGCGGGCGCGCAGTATGGCCTGTTTGCGCAAGCCGGTTGACGCTATGACGCTTGTGCCGTTATCTGAAACAAGCCCGGCTGATCGAGGCATGGCTCACGCAGCGTCACCGGGCCTGTGTGCAATCAACCGGCGTTTCGCTTGGCAAAAATCAAGGTTCCCGCGCCGGGTTGTCCAGGCCGAAAGCGTACGTGCGAGCGTGAACAAGTTTGAGGTGGGCGGATGGCCGATCATTTTTTGACCAAGTCACGCATCGACCTGACCCGCTGCATCCGCAGGGGCGACACGCTCGCAATCGAGAGCCACGAAACGTTGCATCATATCCTCAGCGAAAAGGCCGGGCCCGACACCGCGCGCCTGTTTGCCGAACCCCTTATCAGCCGGGGCAACGATCAGGCCGCCCCCACCGTGTCGTGGTATGGCGATCATCCGGGGCTAGGGCTGCCCCTGCACCGGCTGGACGAGGCGGCCCGCGCACAAATCGAGGCGGTGCTGCGCGCGCGGCTGGCCCCGCTTGCCGGGTTGATCCGCGATGCCGAAGCCGGGCCACTGGTCGCGGCCGCGCTCTATCTCCATTCAGAGGATGACATCTGGTCGGTGAATGGCGAGCCGCTGCTCATCAATTGGGGGATGCTGCCCGATGGGATCGGCACCGGCGCGGCGGCGCGGCTGGCGCATTACCGCGCCACGCTGGGCCGGTTTCTGCCGCTCGACCTGGCCCCGCCGCTGGACGAGGCCGAGCGCGTGCGCTTTGCCGAGGCGAGCAATCAACGCACGGGTGCCGCCGCTGTGGCAGGGGCTGTGGCAGGGGCTTCGGCGGCGGCCCCTTCGGCCCCTGCGGGCAGCGACCTTTCGCCGCCCGAGGGCCCGCCCGGCGTGGTGCCCCCACCCGAGGACCGCCCGCGCCGCGTGCCACTCGCGGCGTGGCTGCCGCTCTTGGTGTTGTTGCTTCTGGCGGGCGGCGTGCTGCTATGGCTTTTGATCCCCGGCAACCGCATTTTTGCCCGCGATGTCGCCCCCCCGGCGGCGATCCCGGACGAGGCCGCCATTGCTGCCGCACGCGAGGCCAATCGCGCGCTGGAAAGCCGTCTTGCCGATCTGCGGGCGGCCTATGCCGGTGCGGTCTGCCGTGACGATGGCACGCTGGTGCTGCCCGGTGGTGTGACGGTGGACGGATTGCTGCCTCCCGACCCCGGTGCCGCCGACCGCGAGGCCGGGCGCATCGTGCCGGGCGTGCCCGATCCGCCGGTGCCGCCCGATGCGCAGCGCGTGATCGTCGGGGGGGGCACGGGCGGGGATCTGTCCGATACCGGCTCGCTGCTGGCGCATATCGACGCGCGCACCGCGATGGTGCTGGCCGTGGGCGAGGAGCTGAACACCGGCACAGGCTTTTTTGTCGGGCCTGATTTGCTGGTGACCAATTTCCACGTCATCACCGGGGCCGCGCCGGACCAGATATTCGTGACCAACCGGGCGATGGGGGGGCTCAGGCAGGCCGAGTTGCTCAAATCCCTCGGCCCGATGGAGGAAGTGGGGGCCGATTTCGCCCTCTTGCGCGTGCAAGGGGCCAACCAGCCCGCCTATGAGATCCGGCACAACGCCGCCTCGCTTCGGCTTCAATCGGTGATCGCGGCGGGCTATCCCGGCGACGTGCTGACCCTCGACCACGATTTCGCGGCGCTGCGGGGGGGCGATATCGCCTCGGTGCCCGAACTTACCGTGACCGATGGCACGGTGAACGCCGAACAGACCCTGTCAGAGCGGACCCGCACCGTCGTGCACTCCGCGCCGATGTCCACCGGCAATTCCGGCGGGCCGCTTATCGACATGTGCGGCCGGGTTGTGGGGGTTAACACCTTTGTGATGCGCGGGCCGATGCGCAACCTCAACTTTGCGCTCGCAACACCCGACCTGCTGGCATTCCTGGACGGCACCCAGGCGCAGCCACAGCTTTCGGAAGGCCCGTGCCAGCCCCGTGTCGCGCGCCCTGCCCCGCCACCGCCCCCCGGCGAGAGCCAGTAGCGGGGGGCGGGCATGTTCGAAGCCTTTCTCGCCAATACATCGGTCGAAGGCCTGCGGCCTCTTGGCACCGCGCCGCAACGGTCGTTCGAGCTGATAACCGGCACGGTTCGCGAGGCATTCGGCGCGCGTCACGCCGCCCTTTTCGCCGAACCGGTGGCAGCGCAACACGGCAACCGCTTCGACTGGTATGCCACGTCACCCGGCACGCCGGTGCCGCTCGCCGATCTGCCCGCTGACGAGGCCGAGGCCCTACGCGCCACCCTCGATGCCCTTGTCGCCGACATTCGCGGCATGGCCGAGGGGCTGCTCGCCTCGAAAGACCCCGGCGATCAGCGCCTTGGCGAGGCGCTTGCCAACGCGCTGGAAATCCCCGGCGACGAGGCGATCCATGCCCTGCGCACGGGCAAGGGCTCGCCCGACGATCCGGCGGCGTTACAGCCGGTCCTGGTCAACTGGGCCTGGGTGCGCGACGAACAGGCCACGTTGCGCGGCGCGCTCACCGGAATCGACCGGCGCCCCACACCGCCACGGCCCGCCGCCCGCGCGCCCCTGTCCTCCGCCGCGCCTGCCACCGCCGCCGCCGCCGTGACGGCAGGCGCGGCCACGGCCCGGCCCGGCGGCCTGGTCTGGTGGTGGCTCCTGTGGCTGGGCTGGGCGGTGCTGGCGGTGATGATCGCACTCATCATCTTGCTGTTGATCCGCCCCTGTGCGCTGCGCGTGCCATTCCTGCCCGACACCTGCCCGCGCGCGGCCGCACAGCCCGTCACCCCCGAAGAAGAACGCCGCGTGATCGAGGATCGCATCTTTGCCGTCGAACGCCAGATCGCCAGCGCCGCGCGGGCCTGCCAGCCCGACCCCGCCGCGCTGGCCATCCCCGATCTGCCGCCCGCCACCCACCTGCCGCCCGAACCGCAGGTAGATGAGCGCGCCCGCGACGCCGGGGCCGTGCGCGGCGATCTGACCTTCACGCTGATCTGGGACGGCCGCGACGATCTTGACCTGCATGTCACCTGCCCCTCGGGCAAGACCGTGAATTTCATGACCAAATCAAGCTGCAATGGCCAACATGATGTCGATTCGAACGAGTCCGACATTGCGCCCGACCCGGTCGAGAACGTCTATTTCAACGACCCCCTGACCGGCGGCTACACGGTGAGGGTGAGAAACTACATGGCCCGCGACGGGGTGGGCGGGCGTCCGTTCACCCTGCAAATCAGCGATCACGGGCGCATCACCACCTATCGCGGCACCGCCACCAAGGGGCAGCCCGACTGGCAGCAAAGCTATCAATACAAGGGGCAATGATGTTCGAGGATCACACCAACCGGCTCAGGCCGCTTGCGGAATTCGGCGAAGAAATCACGCTGGTGCCCCATAGCGGCATCCAGATACTTGATTTCGGGTTCGATCTGAACGCGCTTGATATCAAGGCCGCGAAATTCATCGAACGCACGACCCGCGAGGAACAGGGGCAGATCGAGCGCACGCTGATCCCGCTTTCGGGCAATGACGAGGCCGATGGCGATATCCTCGCCGCCGCGCAGGAGAGCGACGACCTCTATTCCATCCGCCCGGTGGCGGCGCTCGAACCCTATCTGGAGAAATGGGTGCCGGTGCCGGTGCTGCGCATGAAAAGCCAGCGCGGGGCGGCGGGCGAAGAGCTGTTCGATCCCGGCCCGACAAGCTGGGCAAGGATGCGCACAGTGGAACTCGACAGCCCCGACCCCGAGACCGGCCATACCCACCGCGTGCAGCTTGCGCTTGACACCAACCTCGTGGCCGACGAACAGCGCGCCGCCTATGTCGCCCCCGAACGCGGCGACGCGGAAAAGCCGCGCGATTTCCGCCTCGTCTCGGACCCGGCCAAGATGGATTGGTTCCTGCGCCGCCTCGAGCAGGGCGATGGCGATCGCGTGATCGACCTGCAACTCTGGGTTTCGGACTGGCTCAAGGATCTGTTTCTCGGCTTCAAGCGCGCCGAGCGGCCGGGGCGCCAGCTTCTCGAGGAAAACCTGCCCCACCAGTTCGAGCACTGGGCGCGCTATCTTGCCTATCTGCGGCTGGTGGATCAGGCGGTCAGCCCGCCGAGGCTGCGCTTTGTCAACACCGTGTCGGCGCGCGACGCGCTCAAGCCCGTCTCGGTCGATCTGGTGCTCGATATCGGCAACAGCCGCACCTGCGGCATCCTGATCGAGCAATTCGCGGGCGAATCAAATGTCGAGCTTGCGCGCTCCTTTCCGCTGGAAATCCGCGACCTGTCGCGCCCCGAATTCCAGTATACCGGCCTGTTCCAGAGCCGCGTGGAATTCGCCGATCTGCAATTCGGCGATGAGCGATATGCCTCGCGGTCGGGGCGGCGGGGCGCATTCATGTGGCCCAGTTTCGTGCGCCTCGGCCCCGAGGCGGGGCGGCTGGTGCAATCCGAGGAAGGCACCGAGACACTCTCGGGACTGTCCTCGCCCAAGCGCTATCTGTGGGACGATGACGCCGTCGCGCAGGACTGGCGCTTTCACAACCACAATGACCCCAACAACCTGCCCAAGACGGTGCGCGCGGCGATGCGCCACCTCAACGAGGCCGGTGACGTGCTCGAGCAGCTGAAATACGACATGTCGCGCGGCCTGCGCCCACGCCGCGCCGGCAACATGACCCCGGCAATCCGGCCGCAATTCTCGCGCTCGGCGCTGTTTGGCTTCATGCTGGCGGAAATCATCGCCCACACGCTCATCCAGGTGAACGATCCCGCCTCGCGCTCGCGCAGACCGCAAAGTGATCTGCCGCGCAGGCTCAACCGGATCATCCTCAGCCTGCCCACCGCCACCTCGGTGCAGGAACAGGCGATCATCCGGTCGCGCGCCGCCGGGGCGCTGCATCTGGTCTGGGCGATGCTGGGCATCAACGAGGGCGACAACGCGATCTCGCGGCGCCCCGAACTGATGATCGACTGGGACGAGGCAAGCGCCACGCAGCTTGTCTATCTCTACAGCGAGCTGACCCAGAAATTCGAGGGCCGCATCGACACCTTCCTGAAACTCAAGGGCAAGCCGCGCCGCAACCCCGCGACCGACGCGGCACAGCCCTCGCTGCGGCTCGCGTGCATCGATATCGGCGGCGGCACCACCGATCTGATGATTACCACCTATCGCGGCGAGGCGAACCGCGTGCTGCACCCCGAGCAGACCTTTCGCGAGGGGTTTCGCGTGGCCGGTGACGATCTGGTGCACCGGGTGGTCAGCGGGATCATCCTGCCCCGGCTTCAGGTCAGCATCGAACAGGCCGGCGGGCGCTATGTGGCGGAAAAGCTGCGCGAGCTCTTTGGCGGCGACCGGGGCGGTCAGGATCAGCAGGCGGTGCAACGCCGCCGCCAATTCTCGATCCGGGTGCTGGTGCCGCTGGCCGAGGCGGTGCTCGCCGCCTCCGAGAAATCCGGTGAATTCGCGCGTATCGATCTGGCCGTGGCCGAGGTTCTGGGCCTGCGCGCCGCCGACGCCGAGACCGACGAGGAGCGCGCCACCCGCAAGACCCACGAGACGCTGGCCTATATCGAGCGCGCCGCCGCCGAGACCGGGGCCACGGGCTGGAGGCTGGCCGATGTCGTGCTTGCCACCACGCGCGAGGATGTCGATGCCATCTCGCGCGAGGTGTTTCAGAAGGTGCTGAGCAACATGTGCGAGGTGATCGACCATCTCGGCACCGATATCGTGCTGCTGACCGGGCGCCCCTCGCGGCTGCCTGCGGTGCGCTCGATCATCGAGGAAATGCTGGTGGTGCCTCCGCACCGGCTCATCTCGATGCACCGCTACAAGACCGGGCGCTGGTATCCGTTCCGCGATCCGGTGACGCAGCGCATCGGCGATCCGAAATCCACCGTTGCCGTGGGCGGGATGCTGATATCGCTGGCCGAAAGCCGCATCCCGAATTTCAAGATCACCACCGAGGCGTTCCAGATGCGCTCGACCGCGCGGTTCATCGGCGAGATGGACCGCAACGGGCAGATCCTCGATGAACGCGTGCTGTTCTCGGATATCGACCTCGACAAGAGGGCGGCCGCAGGCGAGCTTACGGCGACGCTGTCGATGTTCTCGCCGCTGCATATCGGCTCCCGCCAGCTTGGGCTGGAGCGCTGGACGACCTCGCCGCTCTACCGGCTCGATTTCGCCAATGCGGCGGCGCGGCAACGCCCCTCGCCGATCAGGGTGACGCTGGAAAAGGACGAGGGCGATGACGACGAGATCACGACCTCCGAGGCCCGCCTGCGGCGCGAATCCCTGCGCGAGGCGTTCCGCATCAGCGAGGTTTACGACAACGAGGGCGACCAGATGAAGAACAGCGATGTGGTGCTGCGGCTTCAGACGCTGGGCTTTGACGACGATTACTGGATAGATACCGGCGTCTACGCGATCTGAGCGGGACAGGCGGAACGATTTGACCATAACGGGTAAAACGGAATGCGCAATGGCTGACCAGAACGATCTCGCGACACGCTGCACCGAGGTGGCAACCCTTTCGCGCACCGCGCTCGATTGGGTGCAGCACGCAGAGAATGCCGAGACCGTGGGGCCGGAACACAAATCGCTTGTGCACCTGCTGCGCCGCGCCGCGCGCCGCGCCGACAAGCTGGGCCGCGCGGCGCGCACGAAAATGAGCGTGAGCGTCTTCGGCCCAAGCCAGGCGGGCAAGTCCTTTCTCGTCTCGGTGCTGGCCCGGCCCGCCGAGGGGCGGCTGGTGGCGGATTTTCCCGGCCCCGGCGGGCAGCTTGACTATATCAGCGAGATCAACCCCGAGGGCGAGGGCGAAAGCACCGGGCTCGTGACCCGCTTCACCATGACCAAAGAAGCCATGCCAGAGGGGTTTCCGATCCAGCTCAACCTCTTGAGCGAGGCGGATGTGGCGCGCACCATCATCAACAGCTTTTACATGGATGGCGACCAGTCAGAGCCCGCCCCCGACGCCGCCGCCCTCAACGCCCATATCGAGGCATTCAAATCACGGGCGGGCGCGGCGGAAGTGCCCGGCATGAGCTTTGAGGATGTGCTGGACATACAGGATTATGTCCAGTCCACCTTCGGGCGCACCGCCTATGCCGCCGCGCTCAGGCCGTTCTGGGACGAGGCCGCCGCGCTGGCCCCGCGCATGTCGATCCGCGACCGCGCGGCCTTCCTTGCCATCCTGTGGGGCGGGCATGACGCGCTTGGCGATCTGTATGTCACCCTCGCCGAGGGGCTGGCGCGCATCGGCCATCCCGAGGTGGTGCATGTGCCGCTCGCCGCGCTCATCCCGCGCGAGACCTCTATCATCGACGTCAAGGCGCTGGGCGGGCTGTTTGGCGGCGATCCCGCCGATACGCTGAAGGTGCGCGCGCCCTCGGGCACGGTGACGGAACTGCCGCGCGCGGTGGTCTGCGCGCTGGCCGCCGAACTGGTCTTTCCGATGCTCGAAGAGCCCTCGCCACTCTTTGCCGAAACCGACCTGCTGGATTTTCCCGGCGCGCGCAACCGGTTTGAACAGCCGCTGTCGAAAACCCTCGAACAGCCGGAAAGCACCGTCGCCCAGCTTCTGCTGCGCGGCAAGGTGGCCTATCTGTTCGATCGCTACGTCGAGAACCAGGAAATCACCTCGATGCTGCTCTGCGTGCCCGACAGCAACATGGAAACGCTCGACCTGCCGGGGCTGGTAGATAACTGGATCGCGCTCACCCACGGCAACACCCCCAGAGCGCGGCGCGATGTCGATTGCATCCTGTTCTTCGTGCTCACCAAATTCGACAAGCATTTGGGCGAATCGGCGGCGGGCGGCGGTGACAGCACCCGGTTCGAGCGGCGGATGCAGGCCTCGCTCCTTGAGAAATTCGGCCGTTCCAAGGATGGCTGGGTGGATAACTGGACGCCGGGCACGCCGTTTCGGAACTGCTACTGGCTGCGCAATCCGAATTTCTTTGTCGAGGGGCTGATCGACTATGACGCCAACCGACGCGAGACGGCGATACGCCCCGAAAAGCAGGCCCGCCTTGCAGAGCTGCGCGCGGGCTGCCTTGCCTCGGACGCGGTGCAACGCCATTTCGCCGATCCCGCCGCCGCCTGGGATGCCGCGCTCGGCCTCAACGATGGCGGCGTCGGCTATCTCTTGCGCGAATTGACGGCGGTCTGCGTGCCCGACAGCAAGCTGCGCCAGCTTTCGGGCCAGATCGAGAAACTGGCAGGCGATCTTGCCGCGGCGCTCGGGCCGTTCCACGTGTCCGACGACGTGGAAACGCGGATCGAGGAAAAACGCCTCGCCGCCGATGCGGTGATCGACTGTCTCGAAGAGACCCTCAAGAGCCACCGCTTCGGGGCGCTGCTCGCGGCGCTCTGCGTCGATCAGGACGCGATCGAGGATCGCATCTCGCGCGTGCCAAGCTCTGTGCGCATCAGCTCTGCGGTCTCGTCGCAACCCACAGTGGCCACCGCCCGGCCCGGCCTTGCGCGTCCCGCGCGCCCCGGACGCCCCGCGGCGGCGGCCCCTGCCGCCGGCACTGACAACGCGGCGCAAACCGCCGGGCCGCGCATCCGCACCATGTCGCCCGAGGCATTCCAGGCCGGAACCGCCGTCGATATCTGGATCGAACGGCTGGCAGAGCTGCGCGAGGATACCGCCCTTCTGGACGCGCTATGCCTGAGCCAATCCGCCGCCAACGACCTGACCAGCGAGATGATCCACGGGCTGCGCCGCCTGCGCGTCATCGACGACATGCGCAGCCAGCTCAAGGCCATTGATTACGGCATGACCGTCGACAAGCAGGCCCCGCCCGCCGCCATCGTCTGCGCCGAATACATCAACGGCTTTGTCTTTACCCTCGGGGCCGACCGCCTGCCCCTTGACGCGCGCCCGGTGGTAGAGCTTGGCGAGGGTCGGCACAGGCCGATTTTCGCCCCGCGCCCCGAGGTCGATACCGCCATGAACCTGCCCGCAGAGCCGCGCGCCGCCGCGACAGAAACCTGTAGCGACTGGGTCTATGCGCTTGACCTGATGTTTGCCGACAACGCGCGCGATACCGATGCAGGCGAGATCAATATCGAACAGAACCTCGCCCTCGGGCGCATCTTGCGCGGCCTCGGGGGGCACGCCGATGCCTGACGCCCGGCCAGCCACACGAAAGAGCCCGTGGCGATGATGACGCTGCGCGCAGATCCCGGCCACCCGCATGGCGGCTATGCCGAACTGAGCCTGCCCGCCGACAAGGTCGCGGGCGATACCGTCGATCTGGTGGTGTTCGACAGGTATTCCGAGCGCTATCTCGGCGGCGATGGCTGGCAGGCCACGCGCGAGGCGTTCGGCCCCTATGATCTGCGCCGCGACGGGGCCATAGCCCGCGTCGTGATCGGCCCCGAGATCGTCAACCAGATCGAGGAATATGCCAATCTGCGGCTGGAATTGGGCGGGGTGACGCAGGATATCGGCTGGCCCGATGACATCGCGCCGGCACCGGGGGCCGCGCGCATCGGCGGCATCCTGTCGGCACGCGCCCCAAAGGCGGGTGGTGACGACGGCCTGAAGGTGCGCATCGACACCCAGGCCGGGGACGCCCCCCAAGACGCAGCCCAGGACGATATACCGCCGCCCGAGCCCGACCCGCAGCTTGATGACACGGCGGGGCAAGCCGGAGAGAATGAGCCCGGCAGCGAGGACGCCCCTCCCGCGCGACGGCGCGGCGGGGTATGGCTCTGGCTTGTGGCGCTTGCGCTGGTGGCCTTGGGCGGCGGCTGGTGGTATCTTCAGGAACGCCCCGAGGGCACCGCCCCGGTGGTGGCAGAAAGCGGCGCGCAAACGGATGCCTGCACGCTCGATACCCTCGCCACCAACGAGGGTTTTGCCGCCCAGCTTGACGCGTTGCGCGGTTGCGGGGCCAAGGCCAGCGCCGATACCGCGCTGACCCTGCTGGAGCGGGCGGCGGAGACCGGCAACGCCGAGGCGCTGCGGCTTTTTGGCGAGATCTACGATTCCGAGGCCGGTGACCCGGTGATCGAGGAAACCATCGGCCTGCGCCTGCCCGAAACCCCCGCCACCGCCGCCGAATACTATAGCCGCGCCATCGCGGCGGGCTCGGATGTGGCGCGTGCGCGGCTTGACGCGCTTTGTGCGCGGCTGGAGACCATGTCGGATACTCTGGCGCGCAGCGCCTTTGCCGATCATTGCGGATCATGAGGAGACGGCACATGACCTACCGGCTTGCCCTTGGCCTTTGCGCGGCACTGTGCCTTGCGCTCGCCCTGCCCGCGCAAGGCCATGCGCAAGACGCGCGGCCATTGCTGGTCGAGGGCACAAACACGATCTTTCAGCGCGTGCTGACCCGCCCCTCCACGCCGCTGCACGACGCCCGCGAGGGCACGCAGACAGAGCGCCTGCCCGCGTTTCAGCCGCTCTATGTCTATGCCATCGACGATGGCTGGCGGCAGGTTGGCCCCTCGGCCAATGCCGGGCCGGTGGGCTGGGTGCGGCAGGGCGATGTGATCGACTGGCGGCAGAACATCGTCGGGGCCTTCACCAACCCCGCCGGGCGCCAGCGGCAGGTGCTGTTCGACTCCGAGGACAAACTGCGCTGGCTTCTCAACCACGAGGCATTGACGCAGGTGCAGGCGCGCCTTCTGGCCGAGGCCGATATCGGCACCGCCGATCCCGCTCGCGGCATCGTCGCGGTCGAGCCGAAAGACTTCGTCAATATCCGTGACGAGCTTTACGTCATGCCGATCCTCGATTTCGTCAAGGACCTGCACCCGCTCAACTATGACGAGCTGTTGCTGATGCAGGTGGCCTCGGTGCCGCTGGCGGACGATCGCGGCCTTGGTGGCGGCGGCGGCGATGAGATGGGCGATTTCGATGTCGGGATCGTCTTTGTCTTCGATACCACCCAGTCGATGGACCCCTATATCGCCCGCACCCGCAAGGTGCTGCAACGCACGGTCGAGCAGATCGAGGGCACCGAGATCGGCAAGCTTGTGAATTTCGGCGTCATCGGCTTTCGCGACAACCCCGAGGCCGCGCCCGGCCTTGAATACCGCACCCGGATCATCGCGCCGCTTGCGCGCCGCGCCGATCAGCGCCCGGTGATCGACGCCATCGCTGGCGCTGGCGTCGCGATGGTCAGCTCTCCGGGCTTCAACGAGGACAGCCTCGCCGGGGTCGAGGACGCCATCGACAAGATCGACTGGCAACAGGCCGAAAGCGGCGATCCCATCGACGCGCGCTATATCATCCTTGTCACCGATGCCGGCCCCAAGGATCCGCGCGATGCCAATGCGCGCTCGCAGATCAGCGTCAACGAGATCCAGACCGATGCCGAAGGCCGCAACATCGTCACCATGACCCTGCACCTCAAGACGCCGGTCGGCGGCGAGGCCAACCATGCCTATGCCGAAGCGCAATATCGCGCGCTGTCGCGCTTTGCCGGGCGCGATTACTATTTTCCCATCGAGGGCGGCTCGCAAGAGGCGTTCGAGGGGGTGGCAAGCCGCCTTGTCACCGCCATCACCGACCATGTGCGCGTGGCCCGTGGCGAGGAGGCGCTGCTTGACGACGAGGAGGCGGGCGAGGATCTGCTGCTGCTTGGCCGCGCCATGCGGCTGGCCTATCTGGGCGCGCGCAGCGGGGCGCAGGCCCCCGACATGTTCAGCGGCTGGATCACCGACAAGGCGATCGAGGCCCCCCGCGAACTGGCGATAGAGCCGCGCCTGCTCATCACCAAGAACGAGTTGGCGACGATGGCCGAGTTGATCGACAACCTTGTGCGCCTTGGCGAACAAAGTCAGGGCAGCGGCGATGCGATGAGCTTTTTCACACAGGTGCGCGGCGTCATCGCCGACATGGCGACCAATCCCGACAGGGCGATCAATGCCCGCTCCGACACGATCGGCGGCGCGCTGGAATATCTCGAGCAACTGCCCTATCAAAGCCAGCTCTTGCAGATGACCGAGGACAGATGGGCGCAAAGCGCGATGCTGCGCCGCTCGATCATCGACGGGATGCGCCAGAAACTCACGCTTTACCGCAAATGGCTGTTCGATCCCACGGTCTGGACCGCCCTTTACGACGGTGCGCCGGATGGCGAGATGGTGTTTGCCATGCCGTTCGACGTGCTGCCCTGAGCGGGGGCGCGGGGCGGATGGCGCACCGGCTCCATATCGACGATCTGCGCGTGACGCTCGGCGATGGCGAGCGCCGCTTCAGCTTGCGCACCGGCACCTGGTCGGTGGCGGGGGGCGAGGTGGTGGGGCTGTCGGGGCCGTCGGGCACCGGCAAGACGCTGCTGCTGGAGGTGCTGGGCCTCTTGCGTGCGCCCGACAGCGGCGGCTACCGCGCCGCACCGGCAGAGGGCGGCACCGGCCCGGCCCATGATTTCGCGGGGTATTGGCGCAGCCCGCGCGCGCAGGCGCTCTGTGCTGCGGCGCGGGCGGGTTTTTTCGGCTATGTGCCCCAATCGGGCGGGCTGTTGCCCTTTCTCACCGTGGCCGAGAACGTGGCCGTGACCCAGCGCATCGCGGGCCGCCCAGATGCCGCATGGCAGGCCGAATTGCTGCACCGGCTGGGGCTGGAAGAGGTGGCGCATCTGCACCCCGGCCCGCTCTCCATCGGTCAGCGGCAGCGGGTGGCCATCGCGCGCGCGCTGGCGCACCGGCCGTTTTGCGTCATCGCCGACGAGCCGACGGCGGCGCTTGACCCCGAGAATGCCCATAGCGCGCTGTCGCTCCTGATCGGCGCGGCGCGGGCGGGCGGCTCTGCCACGATCCTGTCCAGCCACGACGCCCCGGCGCTGGCCCGCTTTGCGATGCGGCGCATGACGCTTGCGGCAGCCTCCGATCCCGACAGCCCCCGCCACGTCATCAGCACCCTGACCGAGGCCGCTCCCCACGCCCCCGACACTGCGCCCATACCGCAGGAGGCCCCCTGATGCGCCTGACCCTCTCGCTCGCCCTGCGCGACCTGATGTTCCAGAAAACCCACCTGATCTGCAATGTTGCGGTTCTGGCGGGGGTCTTGGTGCCGCTGATGGTGCTCTTTGGCGTCAAGAACGGGGTCTATGACGCGCTTTTGGGGGAAATGCTGTCCAATCCGCGCATGTCGCAGATCGACACATCGGGCAATGCCCGCTTTGCCCCCGAAGACGCCGAGACGGTCCGCGGCTGGCCCGAGGCCGGCTTTGTCACGCTCAAGACCCGCAGCCAGTTCGATTTCGTCAACGTGCGCGGGGCGGCTGGCGGCGGCTTGCGCGACGCGATCCTGATCCCCAGCGGCACCGGCGATCCGACCTTGCCCAAGGGGCTGGTGCTGGAGGCAGGCACCGCCGCGCTCAGCGCCAATCTCGCCAGCCAGCTTGGCATCACGACGGGCGACCGGATCGAGATTTTCACCCAGGCCGAGGGCCGCCCGCGCCAGTTGCGCCTGCCGCTCGATGTCGTCGCGGTGCTGCCGCCCGGTCGGGCCTCGGGCCGCGCGGTGCTGACAGGTATCGCCACGCTCGATCTGGTCGAGGCGTTCTACGACGCCTACGCGCTGCCCGAGCACGGCATCACCGAGGGCAAGCCGCTGGATCAGCGCAGCCCCGATTACGAGGGGATGCGCGTCTATGCCGCCTCGCTCGATGTGCTGGGCGCGCTGCAAAACCGCATCGAGGCCGAGTTCGGCATCTCGACCGAGGCGCGCACGGCGCAGGTGGAAAACGTGCTGCGGCTGGGGCGCAATCTCAACCTCGCGCTGCTGCTCACGGCGGGGGTGGCCAGCATCGGGCTGGCGGCGGCGCTGGTCTTCGGCTTTTGGGGCGAGGTGCAGCGCAAGCGCCAGATGCTGGCCTCGCTGGCGCTGATGGGGCTGGGCGGTAACCGGCTGTGGCTGTTCCCGGTCTGTCAGGCGCTGGTCTCGGCGGTGCTGGCGCTGGTTGTCTCCTTCGGGCTGCTGCATCTCGCGGCGGCGGTGGCCGAACGCCTGTTCGAGACCGGGCTGGCCGGGGCTGGCGGGCTGGTGCGCATCTCGGGCGCGCAGGCAGCGGCGATCGCCGGGGCGGTGACAGGATTTGTCATGCTCTCGTCGCTGGTGGCAAGCCGCGCGGCGCTTCGGATCGAGCCGGCGGCGGTGTTGCGCGAGGGGGTGACATGACACGCCGAGTGCCGCGCCAGACCCTTGCCGCGCTTGCCGGGGCCGCGCTGCTGGCCGCACCGCTGGTCGGGCAAGAGGCCGCGCAAGCGCCCACACCCTGGGATGCGGAACTGATCGACCCGGCGGGCGGGGCTGACCTGATCGTGCCCTTGCCCTGCGGCGGCGGCATGGCGTTTCAGCGCATTTCGGTGCCGGTGGATGCCGCCGACCCGATCGCCGACCGCCCCTTTCGGATGGGCCAGTCGGGCGAGGAAACCGGGTTTTCCGACTATCTCAAACCCGCCTTCCTGCGCGGGGCCTTTGCCGATAGCGAGGGCGGCGGCACGCATTACTATATCGCCCGATACGAGATGAACGCGGCACAGTATCGCGCGCTTCAGGGCGATTGCGACACGCCGTTCACCCGGCGAGACCGCTTTGCCCAGGGCGATCTGAGCTGGTTTGAGGCGGTGGACCTGACGCGCCGGATGACCGAATGGCTCATGGCCGAGCGTCCCGACAGCCTGCCCCGTGATACCGGGCGGATGGGCTTTGTCCGGCTGCCGACAGAGCCGGAATGGGAATACGCCGCGCGCGGCGGGGCCCGTATCGACCCGACGCTGTTTCCCGGTCGCCGCTTCTTCGAGAGCGGCGAGATGAGCGATTACGCCCATATCCGGAAGGCCGGGCAGAACCGTGGCAACCTGCGCCCTGTCGGCCTGCTCAAGCCCAACCCCGCCGGGCTGTTCGACATCTATGGCAATGCCGAGGAACTGATGCTCGAGCCATTCCGCCTGAATGCCGTGGGGCGCGCCCACGGGCAGGTGGGCGGCCTTGTGACGCGCGGCGGCTCCATCGACATGGAACCTGCAACGGTCTATACTGCGCAGCGCCGCGAATACCCGATGTTCGACACCCGCACAGGTCAGGCGCTGGGCAGCGCGTTTTTCGGGCTGCGCGCCGTGATTGGCGCGCATATCGTCTCGGATGCCGATTACGACCATATCCGCGACACCTGGCGCGCGCGCGCGCAATCCACCGATACCGGCCTCGACGGGGCCGAGCCGCAAAACCTGCTTGCCGATCTCATCGAGAACGAGATCGACCCCCGCCGCAAACAGGCGCTCAACGATCTGCAACTCGAATTGCGCCGCGCCCGCGACGCCGCCGACACCTCGCTGCGTCAGGCGGCGACCTCGACGCTGGTCAGCGGCGCGGCCTTTGTCGAGACGCTGATCGACGATGACCGCGCCATCGCCCAGATCGAGCAGCGCATCCGCACCCTGGGCGATCAGGTGCGCGTCGCGGCGGGCGACCAGAAACGCCAGCTTCTCGCGGCGTTTCACAGCAATGTCGAGCAGATCACCGCCTTGCGCGGCGCTCAGCGCACCTATCTTCTGTCCTATCGCGCGGCCCTGGAAACCCTGTCGCAGGACATCCCCCCCGACACGCTCGACAACGCCTATCAGGCCCTCACCCAAGGCTTTGCCGAGGCCGGGCAGACCGCGCTTCTGGCGATGCTGCGGCTGTTCTGGGCCGATCTCGAAACCTATCGCGCGCACCCCGATATGAGCGCGCCAGAGCTGCTCTCCCTCGCCGTCACTCGCTAGGCACGCTCTTGCGGGTGGGCATGTAATCGGGCACCTCGGGAGCCTCTTGGCTATCGACATCGTAGCGCTCGAAACCGGGCTTGCCGGTGAAGGAAATATAGCTCCGCTTTCGCGTGCCGCCGGGCTTGTCGGAGACATCCACCAGCGAATAAAGTTCCACCTCATTGCCGAGAAAATCGCGAAATCTGCCCACGGGGGCCTCGGCCTGATCGGGGATCGATTCCCAGTGGCGCAGGATATCGACGGGCCGCACCCGCTCCTTGCCGCTCAGCAGGGTCTTGCCGTTGAACGCCCCGTCGCGGGACGGGTTGGTGGTGCCGTTGAACTGCACCCCCGGCAACAGCGCATCCAGAAGCTGATCCGCGCCGACCTGAAACCGTTCATGATCGGTCCCGATCAACAGGCCGCCACCGGCCTTGCGCAGGGCCTCGACCTGGTTCACCAGCAGGCCGGCCAACGCGCCGTTGTCACCGGGAAACCGCGAGCGCGCATCCTGAAGCCCGTTGCGGATCGTCAATGATCCGTCCAGCATCAGCGCCCGCCCGCTGGCGGCGTAATAGGCGCGAAACGCCTCAAGATCCGCCGCGTTGAACACCGGGCGCGATATCGCGGAATCCACCACGATCAAGTCATACCGCCGTGCCGTTGTGCGCATATGGGCGGCAAAATCGCCGGGATCGGTCTTGTGGTAAAAGGTCACGTCATAGCCCGGCAGGCCATCGAGATGGTCGGCAAGAACGCGCCGGTTGGCACCGATATCCGACTCGTCGCCCGGAACCGCACGCCACAGGAACGCGCTCCACCACAGAACCGAAAATTCCTGTGCCCACGCGGTGCCGGGCAGGATCAGCGCCACGCCAAGCGCAAGCGCCATCACCGGTTTCACGATCATCCGCCGCCACATCGCCAATCCTCTCTCTTCGCTCCGCTCAATCCGCGCGCCGTTGCCTATCGGCCTGGTGTCACGCACGAGCTCCGCCCTGTCGGCGTTGTCGATCACACACCCCGCCAATTCCAAAACCTAGCCCCTGCGCCGGCAAAAACCAACGGTTCCCGGCGGTAGAAATTGAACGCCGCCCGCAAGATCGCTATGGTCGGGGGCAGCAGTGCAGGAAAGGCGGGCCGCTCCATGTCAAATCTCGTCAGGGTGTTCGCAATCGCCGGTGCCGTAGCGCTGCTGCTGGTGTCGGCTGCCGCCGCCCTCGCCGCGCTCCGGGCCTGTGCCGTCAATGTCTCGTGGCTGGCACATCTGGGCGATTGCCCGACCGATGCCGATCTCGCGCGGCAGGACGATCTGCACCGCCTCACCGCAGAACGCGCGACCCTCTTGCAGCAGATCAGCCGGACTGAGCACGCTCTGGCCACAAGGCAATGCGCCGCCGCCCTGCCCGATCCCGCCGCCCCCCTGCCCGACCGCGCCCTGCGCGCGGAAGATCTGCCATCGCTTTATGGCTGCTGGTCGCTCGGCAGCGGCTACCAGACGCGTGACGTGGATACCGGCAAGGTCGTCTCCTACCCCGATTGGCACATGTGCTTTGACACCAGGGGCGCCGGGCGGCAGGTGATGCGCGGCGATGACGGGTCGGTTTGCAAAGGCCCGCTCAAGGCCCGCCTCGACGGGGATGGCCGCCTCATCCTCGGCGAGGCGGGCAATCTTGCCTGCGATGATGGCGGCTATATTCACCGCCGCGACATCGCCTGCGTCGCAAACGCGGGCAGCGGTCTGACATGCGAAACGCTGCAACCCGAAACCGAAGGCCGGGCGATCATGCCATTCACCCGGCTGGAGACCACGCAGTAACCCCGCCTGACCAGCCCCCGTTTTCAGGGCCACTCGTAAGTCGGGTCTGTTCTCCTTTTATACCGCGCTCACCCCGGAACCCGAAATTTTTCGTGAGTGACGACGCGGAAGCTGTCTGACACCTGATCGCGGAATTCTTTCCACTGATTGGGAACCGTTTCTCGAAAGAACCGCAGGATCGCATTCGCGAACTGCTTTTGCGTCGGGTCGTATTGGTTGTGGGTCACGCATCGGTGCATGACGGCCCATAATCGTTCGATCGGGTTCAGGTGCGAGACTGTGCAGAATTTTGTGCCCTGGCGTGGTAACCCCCTTATGAGGAGACCCACGTATGAGCATCGACAAAGACCTTCTGGACCGACTGATGGAAGGCCGGTC
>DISF01000040.1 GCA_002421985.1 Roseovarius sp. UBA6217
CCCCCCGTTTCCAGCCACCACTGCAAACTTCGCCCCCGCGCCGACCCCAGCCGCGCCAAGTGCCCTAACCCCTTGTTCCACAAAGACCATTCGGCCACTTCCGCCATAGGCCCCGATCATCCCGCATCACCGTAAACTAGAATGTCACCTGACAGCGGCGCGCCCCAAAGGCACCACCGTGCACTGATCTGTGCACCGGGGGCCGCCCCGATGCGTTCTTGTCACCCTATGCCGTGCGTCGGGTGGGGCTCGGGGGCGGCTGCGGCGTCGGACGTGCTGTATTCGAGTTGGCCCAGGAGCATCGTCTGCAATTCAGCCTCAAGCTCGCGCGCACGCTTGATATAGGCGGCGTTCTCCATCGTCGGCACGTTCGGATCCCACAGCGCGGCCAGTTCGCGCACCGATTGCCGGTCGTGGCGATAGAAGATCCTTTCCGCCTCTGCTGCCTCGTACTCGCTCAGCCCGACATTTTCGAGCACGTAGCGCCCGGCGCGCAGCGACGCATCGAAAAGCTCGCGCACGATGTCGTTCGCCCCGGCCTTGTAGAGGCGAAAGACATGGGTGCGGTCGTGCGCTCGGGCGACGATGTGCAGGTCTGGCCGCTCGCGCCGGGCAAAGGCCACAAGGCGCACACAGGCATCGGGATCGTCAAGCGCCGCCACAAGAACGCGCGCCTGCGCAAGGCCCGCCGCATGGAGCAGGTCGGGCCGGGTGGGATCGCCGAAAAACCCCTTGACGCCAAACCGCCGCATCCGCTGGATCGTGGCCAGATCGTTGTCGAGCACCACCGTGTCGAAGCCGCTCGATCGCACCAGCCGGTTGACCACCTGCCCGAACCGCCCGATTCCGGCGATGATGACCTGCCCGGTATGGTCGATCCGGTCGGCCTCGGGGGCGGGGGCACTGTCGCCCATGCGCCGCGCCAGAGTGTCGAAGATCAGAAACAGCAGCGGCGTGATGAGCATGGTCAGCGCGATCACCAGCAACAGCACCTCGTCAAGCCCGCGCGGCAGAACGCTTTGCTGGGCCGAGAAGGCCACCAGAACGAAGCCGAATTCACCGGCCTGCGCCAGCGACAGGGTAAACAGCCACAGGTCGCGCCCGCGCAGCAGGAATATGCGGCCCAGCACGAACAGGATGATTCCCTTGACCACGATCAGCCCGGCGGCCAGCCCCAGAACCAGAAATGGCGCGCCTTGCAGCACCGCGAAATTCATCCCCGCGCCAACGGTGATGAAGAACATCCCCAACAGAAGCCCCTTGAACGGGGAAAGGTCGCTTTCAAGCTCGTGGCGGAACTCGCTATTGGCCAGCACCACCCCGGCAAGAAAGGCCCCGAGCGCGGGCGACAGGCCCACCAGCATCATCAGGAAGGAAATCCCCACCACGATGAGCAGCGCCAGCGCGGTATACATCTCGCGCAGCCGTGCGGTGTGGATGAAGCGAAATACCGGGCGCGTGAGGTAGATGCCGGCAAGGATGATCGCCGCTACCGCCGCCACCGTCACCAGCGTCGCAGCCCAGCCCGGCAGGCCCTCGATGAAGGTCTGTGCCGCCTCGTGCGGGGCGGCCTCTGCGGGTGCTTGCCCCTTGTTGGCGCGCTCGATCACGGTGGCAAAGACGGTATCCACCGTGCGCGGCACAGCAAGCAGCGGCAACAGCGCCAGCATCGGGATCACCGCGATATCCTGCGTGAGCAGCACCGAAAAGGCCGAGCGCCCGCCGCCGGTCTGCATCAGGCCCTTTTCGGTGAGCGTTTGCAGCACGATCGCGGTCGACGAGAGCGCCAGCGCCATGCCGATGGCAAGCGCCACCGTCCATGACTGGCCAAGCCAGATGGCCCCCAGCATGATCGCCCCGGTGGTGAGCGCGATCTGAAGCCCGCCCAGCCCCAACAGCCGGTGGCGCATGTTCCAGAGCGCGCGCGGCTCCAGCTCCAGCCCGATCAGGAACAGCATCATCACCACGCCGAATTCGGCCACATGCTGCAATTCGGTCGTCGCGTCGCCGCCGACCAGCCCGAGAACCGGCCCGATCACGATTCCCGCAGCGATGTATCCAAGCACCGAGCCAAAGCCGAGCCGCGCCGCCAGCGGCACCGCGATCACCATCGCCAAAAGCAGGATCGTCGCCTGAAAGAGAAACCCGTCCATTACCCCAACCCAATATGTGCCGCCCCGCGCTGCGGTGTGTCCGTCAGCCTCGGGGCAGCCGCAACACCACGCTGCGCCCGCTCTTGGTATATCGCAACTCGGTATCGCCGATGGCAGAAACCTGGCCGCCGTCGATACGGTCGCCGATCTGCACCTTGCGATAGCGCCCGTTCGAGAGCCGGACCAGCGCGCGCCGGTCGGACGGTGTGCCGTAGACGCCGATGAGATTGACCTGCCGCAGGTTGATCGCGTTTTGCTCGGTCGCGCTGCGCGCCACCGAGGCGGATGTCGGGATGCGCGGCGCGGCGGTGGCCTGAGGGGGGGCGGGCGCGGGATCTGCGGGCGGGGCTGCGCTGCGCGCGATCGCGGCAGGCCGCAGGCGGGGTTTGAGCGATTCGGGAACGGCCTGTTCCATCGCGCCGGTGACCGCCGCGTCAATGGCCGCCGTGTCAATCGCCGTCGTGTCCACAGCCCCGGCCGGGGCTGCGGCACGCGCAGCGGTGATCGTCGCCGGGCGGGGACGGGGGCGCAGCGTTGCCATCTCGGTGCGGGTGCGTCCGCCCAGGGCTCCGCGCTCATGATTCTCGAGCAGCGCTGCGGGCCGCTGGCGTGGCCGGATACCCGACAGGGTGTCGCGCGCCCCGGCGGCGGCGGCGCTTGGGCCGGACACGGGCACCGCGCGCGGCGGCGTGTCGGGCGGGCGGACAGGGGGCGGCCCGGCATGGACGCGGACTCCTTCGGGCGTCAGCGCGCCCTCGGGCGTGGCCTGCACAAAGCCACGGGCGTCGCGCGCGAAACTCGAGCCCGGCGGCGGTGGCAGGGCCGGGCGCGGCGGCACCGGATCGGCGCGCAGGCGGCTGGCCTCGGGCAGGGCTATGGCATCGCCGAAATTCAGCGCGGCGTCGATCGATGTCTGATAGAAGGTATCGAGATCGCCGGTGCCCGGCTCTGTCGGGGCGTCGGGGGCCGTGGGCCAGATTCCGGTCGCGGCATAGCGGGTTCGGGCCTCTTCGGGCGTGGGTGGCTCTGGTGCGGGGGGGGTAGCGGCGAGGTCCGGTGCGGTTTCAGGGGTGGCCTCTGGCGCGATATCTGGGGCTGTTTCGGGCGCTGATGTCCCGGCGGCACTGTCGAGCGCGCCTGGTGCGGTGATCGCAAGTTCGGGAATCTCGGGCGTCACCGCGATTTGCGGCTCGGCCCCGCGTATCAGCCTGCCGATCCCCGATTGCGGAAAGATCGCCGCCAATGCGGCCACCCCGATCATGACCACCAAAAGCGCCGCCGTCAGGGCAAGCCACAGAAAACGCGGCGTGCCACGCCCTGCACCGGCCTTGTTGCGCGCGCCAAATATGGTCATGCGCTCTGCCTCGTCGACCGGTGACAGGGGGGGGCTGTCAGGTGTCGTCGCGGTCTTGTCCACTGGCGTCTGCGGCGGCGGTGCCTTGGCCGGGGTCTTTTCCTGCCTGGTGGCCGCTAGGCTCTCGGGGGGCTTGCGCGACGGAGAAGGGGCAGACGGCCTCGGAGGCGGGGTGGCAGCGTCGGTGTCGTCGCGCGGCGCAAGGCTCGCCAGCGCGGCCCCGCTGATGGCCTGCGCCTCGGCATCGGGCAGCGGCCCCGGCGTGATGCGTGCCACGCCGTCAAGGCGTGGTGCCGTCACCGGCGGCAGGCCCCGTTCGGCGCGAATGCTGGAAAACGTGACCGGCACGGCCTCTGGCGCAGGCGCGTCGTCGTCGGCGGCGGCAGGCTCGGGCACGGTGCCCAGGCGTTTCATCGGGCCGGTATCGCGCTCGACCATGCCGGTTGCGGCGGCCTCTTTGGTCATGCCGAAGAACGGCTCTCCGGCATAGCGCGCGGGGTCGGGGCTGGCCACGAACGACACCGGGTTGAACCCGTGCTCGCGGGCAAACCCCTCGGCCTCGTCGAGCGTTTCCAGCGCGACGGCGGCGATCTGGAGGCGGTCGCCACTCACAGTCCAGTCAAACGCGAGATCGTCGAGCGCGTAGGGCGTCGCTCCCTCAAGCGCATCCGCCGCCGCAGCATCGTGATCCCCGTGCGGGGCAGAGGCGGCGGGAATGTCGAGATAGCGGATCTGATCGTCGGGAATGATGATCTTGGTGCGCAGCCCCGCCGGATCAAGCGTGGTGGCCTTGCGGCGCAGCGCCGCGAGATCGCGGGCAAGATCGGGCGCATCAAGCGCGACATCGCCCACGACTTGCCACCCCGCCTCGCCCGCGCGATGCAGAAGGGTTATGCCGTCAAACGACAGGTCGAGAGCGAAATTCGGTTTCATCATGACTGTCTTAGCACGCGCACACCATCATCGGGAGTCTCAACCGTCACCGCCGAGAGTGACGCGTCCGCGCGCGGCGGTCAACCGGCGGAGACGCGCCAATGGCCGCGCGCTCCACCGTCATCCTCGGGTCAAGCCCGAGGATGACGGTGATCCCTTGGGCAAGGGTTTACTCCCCCGCTTTGGCCAGCGCCTGATCGAGATCGGCAATCAGGTCGGCGGCATCCTCGATCCCGATGGAGATGCGCACCACGTTGGGTGCCGCCCCTGCGGCGATCTGCTGTTCTTCGGTCAATTGGCGGTGCGTGGTCGAGGCCGAATGGATCACAAGGCTGCGCGTGTCACCGAGATTGGCGACATGGCTGAACAGTTCCAGCGAATCGACGAACCGCACGCAGGCGTCATAGCCGCCCTTGAGCGCCACGGTGAAGAGGCCGCCCGCGCCCTTGGGGCAGATCCGCGCCACCCGGTCATGCCAGGGCGAGGAGGGCAGGCCGGCATAGGTAACACCCTCGACAGCCTCATGTTTTTCGAGCCAGCCGGCCACGCGCATGGCATTCTCGCAATGGCGCTGCATCCGCAGGCTCAGCGTCTCGATCCCAAGAAGCGTGTAATGCGCCGCCTGCGGGTTGAGCGTCATGCCAAGGTCACGCAGGCCAATGGCAATGCCGTGAAAGGTGAAGGCGAGCGGGCCGAAGGTCTCGTGGAATGTCATCCCGTGATAGGCGGGTTCCGGCTCGCTGAGCGACGGAAACTTGCCCGAAGCCGACCAGTCGAATTTCCCGGAATCGACCACACAGCCCCCCGTCACCGTGCCGTTTCCGGTGAGGAACTTGGTCATCGAATGCACCACCAGCGTCGCGCCATGCTCGATCGGGCGGCAGAGATAAGGCGTGGCCGAGGTGTTATCGACGATGAGCGGCAGGCCCGCCCTGTCGGCCACCGCCGCCACCGCGTCGATATCGGCGATGTGCCCGCCCGGATTGGCGATGGATTCGCAGAATATCGCGCGGGTGTTGTCGTCGATGGCCGCCGCGATGGCGTCGAGATCGTCGATATCGACGAATTTCGCGGACCAGCCGAAGCGCTTGATCGTCTGGCTGAATTGCGTGATCGAGCCGCCGTAGAGCCGGGTAGAGACCACCACGTTCAGCCCCGGCCCCATCAGCGGGAACAGCGCCATGATCTGGGCCGCGTGCCCGGATGAGCAGCACACCGCCCCCGCGCCGCCCTCAAGCGTGGCAACGCGTTCCTGCAACGCGGCCACGGTCGGGTTGGTCAGGCGCGAATAGATATAGCCCACCTCTTGCAGGTTGAAGAGCGCCGCCGCATGTTCGGCATCGCGGAACACATAGGCGGTGGTCTGATAGATCGGCACCTGCCGCGCGCCGGTGGCCGGGTCGGGGCGTGCGCCCGCGTGAATCTGCAACGTGTCGAAACCATAGGCCATGTGATGCTCCTCCTTGCGAAATGCTTGGCTTCCGGGTTACGGCATTGATGCGGGTCACGCAACTGTGAGGGGGAGACGAGACATGCCAAATCCGTTCCATCTGGCGATCAACGTCACCGATCTGGATGCGGCGCGGGGGTTTTACGGCACCCTTCTGGGCGGGGTCGAGGGGCGTTCGACCGAGACTTGGGTGGATTTCGATTTCTTCGGTCATCAACTGTCGCTGCACCTCGGCCAGCCTTTCGAGACCCAGGCCACCGGCAAGGTGGGCGATCACATGGTGCCGATGCCGCATTTCGGGGTGGTGCTGCCCTTGTCCGACTGGCGCAGGGTGGCGGAGCGTCTGGGGGCGGCGGGGGTGGATTTCGTGATCCCGCCCTCGGTGCGATTCAAAGGCGAACCGGGCGAGCAATGGACGATGTTCTTTCGTGATCCCTGCGGCAACCCGATCGAGATCAAGGGATTCGCCGACATGGACGGCGTGTTCGCGGGGTAAGGGCCTGCACCCGTCTTCCCCGCGCGGGCTGGAATCTCTGGTGGCGGGGAGATCCTCGGGTCAGGCCCGAGGATGACGGACACCCGCGCGCGACCCTCAGCGCATCCAGAACCCGTTGCGCTTGATCGTGTTGCGGATCGCCTGTTCGCGGCGGGGCAGGTTGTCCTGATCGAAGAGCGCGCGCACCTTGGCCCCGCGCCCCTGATAGATCATCCGCTTGATGGCGTCATATTCCTTGAGCACCTTCTTGATCTTGTGCGGTGCGGTCACCTCTTCGAGCACGGCGATTACCCGGTCGCTCTCGCGCGCATAAAGCAGCGGCAGCGTGCGGTAATGGCAGGTGATCTCTCCATCAAGCAGCCCCTCGGGCAGCGTGTCGCGCCCGCCGCCGAGGCTATGGATCACCAGCGGCAGCGCCACCTGATCGAGCCACGGATCGAGCGACTGGCACACCAGCTCGGGCGGCGGGTCGTCGCGGATGGCCAGCGCATAATCGAGGAACCGCTGCCCGAAAACACGCGGGCAGCGGTAGAAGAAAAAGCCTGCGTTGAAATAGAGGTAGCGCTTCCAGTATTCGTCGGGCTGGCCGTGGTCGAGCGAGCTTTGAAAATCGAGGCCGAACCGGTCATAAAGCGATTTCCAGATCGCGGTATAGCCGGGGCCGTAGAGCTCCGGCTCGGGCCAGGTGCCGCTGCGGCGCAAGGACGCGGTGGGGCGGTCGAAATCGAACGGCACCTGCGTCAGCTCGCCCGTCACCAGCGTGTCGGTATCAAAAAACACGAAGGGCTCGCCCTCGGGCAGCGCCAGGAGAGCCTCGATCTTGTTGCCGTAAGGGTAGGACTCGCCGAAATGGCGGTTCTCGAACGGCACGATCTCGGCCCCGAACTTGGCCAGCCGGTCGTGCGTCTCGGCCCCGGCGATGCGCGGATCGCTGCGCCAGAGCGGCCCCGGCTGCGGCTCTGCCACCAGCAGACGGCCCGAAAACCCCGGCGACATTGCCCGCAGCGACGCGGCAAAGATCAGCGCCTCATACTGAAGCCGCCCGCCCTGTCCGACGATCACGATGTTGAAGCTGCCCCGCGGCTGCGCCTCTGCCATGCCCCACCCCCTTTTGCTCTCGAGTATAGAGGCGGTTGCGAAGACTCAGGAAGGGGGAAAGTGGTGGGCGACCTAGAGCGTTTCGGCTTTTCGTTGAAACACCAAAACACTCTAAATGATTGAGTTGTCGCAATTTCGAACCGAAAAAGTCTATCAACTTTTTCTGAAATTGCTTTAACTCGAATTATTCATGAAGGTGATGTGACGGTATCGTAACATGTTGGAAGCAGGTATTTTTCGGTTGTCTCGACCAACCTTCGAGTTTCCGGGGCACGCTCCCTCACCATGAGGCTGCCCACTTCCCGAAAGCCCGCTTTATCAGCTTTGGACGGCAAGCCCGTCATGCTCGATTTCGATGGTGCGGAGAAGACTTCCGAAGCTGGTCTGACGCTCTTGCGCGAGGTCGAGCACCAAGGCGAACTGGCGGGATGTGACACCTGCCTGCCTGATCGCCGATCTGTCGCTTTCGTCGCCGGGCCGGGGGGTCGAGGACGGCGCGCGGCACATCCTCGTCCCCGATGGCTGAACGCGTCGCTCACTTGTCGCGGAACTGCGCCTCGCGCTTCTCGGCGAATGCCGCCATGCCCTCTTTCTGATCGTCGGTGGCAAAGAGCGAGTGGAACACGCGCCGCTCGAACAAGAGCCCCTCGCGCAAGGTCGTCTCGAACGAGCGGTTGACCGCCTCCTTGGCCGCCATCACCGAAATCTGCGATTTCTCGGCGATCTTCTGCGCCGCCGACATCGCCTCTTCCATCAGCTTCTTGGCGGGCACCACGCGGCTTACCAGCCCGGCGCGCTCGGCCTCCTCGGCATCCATGAAACGGCCCGTCAGGTTCATGTCCATGGCCTTGGCCTTGCCGACGGCGCGGGTCAGCCGCTGCGTGCCGCCAAGGCCCGCGATGACACCGAGGTTGATTTCCGGCTGGCCGAATTTCGCGGTATCCGAGCAGATGATGAAATCGCACATCATCGCAAGCTCGCAGCCGCCGCCCAGCGCATAGCCCGAAACGGCCGCGATGATCGGCTTGCGGATGCGCATGATGGCGTCGCTGTCGGCGGTAAAGAGGTCTTCGGTGAAGACATCGACAAAGCTCTTGCCGCTCATCATCTTGATATCCGCCCCGGCGGCAAAGGCCTTGTCCGAGCCGGTGAGCACGATGCAGCGCACCTTGTCGTTGGTCTGCGCCTCGGCAAGTGCGTGGGCCAGTTCGGACATGAGCTGATCGTTGAGCGCGTTGAGCGCGTCGGGGCGGTTGAGCTTGATGAGGGCGACGTGGTCTTCCACTTCGACGATGATCGTCTCATAGGCCATGAATTTCGCTTTCGGTGGTTGCGACAGGGTTCTCTGGCCGAGTCATTACCATTCTGGCGCGCCCGATCAACCTATCTTTGGCAGCGCGGACAGTAGAAGCTCGACCTTGCCGATTGCACGATGCGGGTGATCGGGGCCTCGCAGGCGGGGGTGCGGCAGGGCGCGCCCTCGCGCCCGTAGACATCAAACGCGTGCTGGAAATAGCCCAACTCGCCATCCGCCTGCCGGTAGTCGCGCAAGGACGAGCCGCCCGCCGCGATCGCATCGCGCAACACCGCGCGAATCGCCGCAACAAGCCGCGCGATGCGGCGCGCGCCAAGATTGCCCGCCTGCCTGCGCGGCGAAATGCCCGCGCGGTAAAGCGCCTCGCAGACATAGATATTGCCCAGCCCCGCCACGATCCGCTGATCGAGAAGCGCCGCCTTGATGGGCATGCGCCGTCCGGCGAGGGCGGCGGCGAGATAGGCCTCGTGAAACCCGTTGCCAAGCGGCTCCGGCCCGAGTTTCGCCAGCAGCGGATGGGCCTCGGCACCGGCCGTAGCCATCAGATCCATCGCGCCAAAGCGGCGCGGGTCGTTGAAGGTGATGCGCGCGCCGCCCGCCATGTCGAGGATCACATGATCGTGTTTCTCGGGGGCGGGGTGATCGTGCACGAATTGCCCCACCAGCGCGCCCGATACCAGCATCCGCCCCGACATGCCCAGATGCACCAAAAGCGTCTCGCCCCGGTCGAGATCGGCCAGCAGGTATTTCGAGCGCCGCCGCAGCGCCAGCACCCGCGCGCCGCCCAACCGCTCCGCCATGCCGGGCGGGAACGGCCAGCGCAGATCGGCGCGGTTGAGCGTCGCGCGCGCGATCACCTGCCCCTCCATGACAGGCGCAAGGCCGCGCCGCACGGTTTCGACCTCTGGCAATTCGGGCATCGGGCACCTCGGCGCGTGAAAGGGGCGCATTGTCACCCTCGGTGGGCACCCTATAAGAAGGGGACGGATGACAAACGACAAGAGCCGGGGCAGGGCATGAGCGAGAAAACCACCCATTTCGGATTTCAGGACGTGCCCGAATCGGAAAAGGCGGGCCGCGTGCGCGGCGTCTTTGGCAGCGTGGCATCGAAATACGACGTGATGAACGACGCCATGTCCTTTGGCATCCACCGCATCTGGAAGGATGCGATGATGGATTGGCTCGCCCCGCGCGCTGGTCAGCGGCTTCTCGACGTGGCTGGCGGCACCGGCGATATCGCGTTCCGGTTTCTGCGGCGTGCGGGGCACGGCCACGCCACCGTGCTCGACCTGACCGAGCCGATGCTGGTGGAGGGACGCAAGCGCGCCGAGGCAGAGGCGCTTGCGACAAGCCTTGATTGGGTGGTGGGCGATGCGATGGCGCTGCCGTTCAAGGACAGCAGTTTCGATGTCTACACGATCAGCTTCGGCATCCGCAACGTGACCCGCCCGCAAGAGGCACTGAACGAGGCGTTCCGCGTGCTCAAACCCGGCGGGCGTCTGATGGTTCTGGAATTCAGCCAGATTCCCAATGACCTGATGCAAAAGGTCTATGATCTCTATTCGTTCAACATCATCCCGCGCCTTGGTCAGGCAATCGCGAATGATCGTGACAGCTATCAATATCTGGTGGAATCGATCCGCCGCTTTCCCGATCAGGAAACGTTTCTCGACATGGTGCGCGAAGCGGGCTTCGGGCAAGCCAGATATCGCAACCTGTCGATGGGCATCGCCTGCCTGCATTCAGGGTGGAAGATTTGAGGGGGCCGCATAACCTCATCCGCCTGATCCGAACCGGGGCCACGCTCGAGCGCACCGGCGCTATGGGCCTCATCATGGAGGCGCTCGAGGCGCCGCCGCTGGTGCGCGCGACGATGCGCGCGCTCGCATGGCCCTTTCAATGGCTGGGTGACCGGGGCGACCCGACCACGCCTCCGGCGGTGCGCGCGCTGACCGCGCTCGGCCCGGCCTATATCAAATTCGGGCAGATCCTAAGCACGCGGCCTGATCTTGTGGGCGAAGAGCTGGCCGGGCAGTTGCGCGTGCTCCAAGACAAGCTGCCGCCGTTTTCCATCGACACCGCCAAGGCCTCCATCGCCACCGAGCTTGGCCACCCGGTCGAGGCGTTGTTCGATGATTTCAGCCCGCCGGTCGCGGCGGCCTCGATCGCGCAGGTCCACAAGGCCCGGCTGCGCGAGACCGGCGAGACAGTCGCGATCAAGGTGCTGCGGCCCGGCATCGAGCGCGCCTTTCGCCGCGATATCGACGCATTCTATTTCGCCGCGCGGATGGTCGAGGTGCTGGCCCCCGGCGCGCGGCGGCTTCGGCCCACGGATGTGATCGCGCATTTCGAGGGCGTGGTGCTGGGCGAGCTTGATCTGCGGCTCGAGGCGGCCTCGGCCTCGGAATTCTCGGCCAACACCCGGGGCGATGACGGGTTCCGCCTGCCCTCGGTGCATTGGCACCTGTCGTCGCGGCGGGTGATGACGATGGAATGGGCCGATGGCGTGGCGATGGGTGACAATGCCGCCATTGACGCGGCGGGGCATGATCGGGCGGCGCTTGGCGCGCGGGTGTTGCAGCTTTTCCTCAGCCACGCGCTGCGCGACGGGTATTTCCACGCCGACATGCATCAGGGCAACCTAAAGGTCGCCGCCAATGGCGACATCATCGCCTATGATTTCGGGATCATGGGCCATATCGACGAATATACCCGGCGGGTCTATGCCGAGATTCTCTATGGCTTCATCAAGCGCGATTACCGCCGGGTTGCGGAAGTGCATTTCGAGGCGGGCTATGTGCCGCGCGACCGCGATGTGGATGCCTTCGCGCGGGCGCTGCGCGCGGTGGGCGAGCCGATCTTCGGCATGGATGCCAGCCGCATCTCGATGGGCAACCTGCTGAGCTATCTTTTCGAGGTCACCGAGAAGTTCGGGATGGAGACGCGCACCGAGCTGATCCTGTTGCAGCGCACGATGGTGGTGGTCGAGGGGGTGGCGCGCTCGCTCGATCCGCAGATCAACATCTGGCAGGTGGCCCGCCCGGTGGTGGAGGATTACATCCGCCGCGCGATGGGGCCGCGCGCGGCGTTGCGTGATCTCGGGCGCACGGCGCTGGTGCTCTCGCGCTATGGCCCGCGCCTGCCCGGCCTTGTCGAGGCGGCGCTGATCCGGCAGGCGGCCCCCGAGGTGGGCCCGACGCCGCACCGCTGGCGCGAGCGCGCGCTTTGGGCCACGGGCGGGCTTGCGGCAGGCGCGGGGATCACGCTTGGCGTGCTCGCACTCATATAGCGCTCACTCTGGCGGCGGCGGGCGCAGGCCGATCACCTCGGCAGGGGTGACGCTCTGCCCGTTGCCAAGCCCAAGCCGGACCTCGCCCCCCTCGAGCCGCGTCTCGATCACGCGGCTGCGCATATGGGCGTCATGGCGGGCGATGGTCTCTCCTGCCGATTGCGACAGCACCGAAAGCGCGTAGCTGCCCGGCGGTAGCGGCTGGCCTTGCGCGTCGCGCCCCGCCCACAGGACCGGGCCGCTCTCGGCGGGCAGGGGAGACCGCGCCACCACCGCCCCCTGCGCATCGGCGACGACCAGTTCGGCGGCGTCCGCGCGCGGATCGACCACCACCTCGATCTGCACGCGCTCACCGGCAAAGCGCACCGGCGCGCGCACCTCGGCCTCGAGCCCGATCCAGCCGGGAAACTCGCCCATGCCGAGCGTCGCCATCTGCGCGCCAAGCCCGGTCAGCAATTCGTTGGTTCGCACCTGTTGCTCGACCGAGGAAAACGTGGCGAGTTGCACCGCGAAATCGGTCGATTCGACGGGGTTGAGGGGGTCCTGGTTGCGCATCTGCGTGGTGAGCATCTTGAGGAATGTCTCGAAATCCGAACTGAGCGCGCCGGTGCCGGGCGCGCCTCCGGTCGCAAGTGCCGCCGGGGCGGTCGCGGCAGGGCCGGTGGCGATGCCTGTCAATGGGTCCATGATAACTCCTTTCCAAAGCGGGGCTCAAAACGGGAGCCGGATTTGAGCGTCTCGAACATGCGAAATCCATCCGTCAGAGCCTGATATCGAGCCGGTCGCCCAACACGAGCAGCACACCGGGCGCGGGCTGCGCGATATCGGGCGGCGCGGTGGCGCGTGCGGCTGCCGCAGCACCCGACGGCGGTGCGCGGTCTCGATCGGTGTCCTGCCCTCCCTGGGCGAAATCGAACCGCGTGCCCTCATATCCGATCTGGAGGAATTCGCGTGCCAGAAGCTCGATATTGCGGCGCATGAGATCAAGCGTCTCGGGGCGGTCGGCGGTGATCGTCACACTGAGCCCGGCCTCGGACGGGTGCAGGCGCAGGCGCACGCGGCCAAGCTCTTCGGGGCTGAGGCTCAGCTCGATCGAGCCGCGCGCGCCGCCCCCCGCCTCTGCCGCATGGGCGATCTGCACCGCGATCTGGCGCGGGACATCGAGGCCCGCCGTGGCTGACAGCGACACAGGCACAGAATGCGATGGAAACGCGGTCGAGGCGTGCAACCCGGCAAGGCCGGGGGGTGCCTCCGCGAGGCCCGCCGGATCGCCAGCGGTGCCCATCGCGGCGGAAAGGTCAACGGAGGGCGGGGCGGCGTGCAAGACCGGTAGAATGGCAGGGGGCTGTGCCGATGGCGCAATGCCCGGCCCGGACGCGGCCATGTAGGGGCGGGCGGCGGCAGGCCGCTCTGCGGCGTGCAAGGCGGCCATCACCTGCATGGGCAATGGCATGGCGACCGTCGGTGCCGGGGCCGCAGGCGATACGCTATTGCCGGACTGCGCGACGATGGGCGCCACGGTCAATGGCGTGGCGTGCGGCCCCGGCACAGCGGCCAAGGCCGCCTCGCGCGCAATGGCGGAGGGTGTCGTGGCCCCGGCCCCGTCAATTCGCCCCTGCGCGCTCTCGGGCGGGCGGGCCGGTGCAGGATCGCCACGCGCAATCGCATCTATGGGGGGGGCGTCATCCAGAGCGTCCGACACAGGCACCGGTTGGGGCGAGTATCGCGCCGTCGCAGAGGCATCAGCCGGAGCGGTGCCCGGCGCGGGCGAAACACCCTCATCCCCCGCGATCGCCACGGCAGCAGACGGCTCTGTTGCATCCTTGGCGGCCAGGCCCTGCACGGCAGCGCCATTGTGCCTCTCCAGGGATTTTGCCGGTGCAGCCCCGGCGGGGGCCGCCCCGACAAGAAGCGCAGTCGCCTCCTGCACGGTCTCCGGCGCGGTTGTCCCGGCTGTTTCAGCGCCCTCTTCCATCGATGCGGCGAGGAACGTGGCAAACGCCCCGCCGGGGCCGGCCTTCGCCGGTGCCGGTTGCCCGCCGCCGCCCCCCGCGCCCGGTGCCGGGGGGCCGTCGTGATGCCCGGTGACAGTAATCATGCGTCTCTTTCCGCCATTTCATCCATTCCGCCTCGCAGAGTCGCAGAATTCGGTTACCGGTTCTTTACTGCTTTGCGGTTTCATGGCGTCAAATTCCAACAATTCGAGGTAACGCCATGCTTTCCCCCCCGTCGCTCCCGATCACCCGCGCCGACGCGCCCCAACCGACACCGCCGACGCGCGCGCAAACCCGCGCCGCCGCCGCACAGGCGCTCGAGGCCAGCTTTCTGGCGGAGATGCTCAAGGCCACCGGGCTTGGCGAACAGGAGAACAGCTTCACCGGCAGCGCGGGCGAGAGCCAGTTTGCCTCGTTTCACCGCGAGGCGATCGCCGCCGAGATCGTGCGCAAGGGCGGGATCGGCCTTGCCACGGTTATCGAGGCCGCGATGAAGGAGGCCCGCCATGACATTGCATGATCCCGACGGCCTTCACCAGCGAATCAGCGCCCTGCTCGCGCGCGAGAGGGCGGCGCTCCTGTCGGGCGATCTGCACGCGGTGGGCGCGCTGGCCGGGGAAAAAGAGGCGCTTGCCGCACAGCTTGAACGCCTTGGGCCCGAGGCGTTTGCCGCAACGCAGAGCCTTGGCGAGGCGGCGCGGCGCAACCAGGCGCTGCTTGATGGTGCGCTTCAGGGGATACGCCTCGCGGCGGCGCGGCTCTCGGCCTATCGGCGGCTGCACGGCGCGATGGAAACCTACGATCCACAGGGCCGCAAGACGACCATCGCCGGTATTTTGGCGCACAAGGTCGAACGCCGGGCCTGAACGGTTTGTCTCAAATGCGAGGGAAATCACCGGGCGGGATTAGCACTCCATTAGCAGTTGGCGGGCAAACCTGCATGGGCACTCAGCACGAGATGGCGCAGCCGGGCCCCGGCATCGGGGCGGCCGCAAACGTCAGAACGACACAGCCGACCGCCCCGGAGGGCGGTTTTCAACCGGCGCAACCGCGCCGCAGTCATGAGGTGAAGAACCATGTCAAGTATCCTGACCAACAACAGCGCGATGGTCGCGCTCCAGACGCTGAAATCGGTGAATGCCAACCTCGCCAAGACACAGGATTTGATCTCGACCGGCAAACAGGTGAGTTCGGCCAAGGACAATGCCGCCGTCTTCGCGATCTCGAAGGTGATGGAATCCGATGTCGTTGGGTTCAAGGCGATCTCTGACAGCCTGTCGCTCGGCGAGTCTACCGTGGCGGTCGGACGAAAAGCCGCCGAAACGGTCACGGACCTGCTCAAGGATGTCAAGGGAAAGATCGTCGCGGCGCAGGAGGAAAACGTCGACCGCGCCAAGATCCAGACCGATATCGACAAGTTGACCAAGCAGATCGGCTCGGTCGTGGGCGCGGCGCAGTTCAACGGGCTCAACCTCGTCGATGGCAGCAGCACCGACCCGGTGAACATCCTTTCGTCGCTCGACAGGGATGCCTCGGGCAACGTGACCGCAGGCCGGATCGAGGTGATGCGCCAGAACCTGTCGGTGACCACGCCGGTCACTGCGCAGGCCTTCGGCACCACCGACCTTGCCGATACGGCGGCCGCCAGCGCCCTGATCGACAGTGCCAACTCGACCACCATCCACGACGATGCCGCAACGATCGATGGCGGCACGTCGAACGCCTCGCTCGCCAATAACACAGCCGAGGTCATCACCATCGGTCAGGTGGCCGCGGGCGACAGCTTCCAGATCGATCTTGGCAACATCCCGGTGAACGTGGCGGGCGGCGGCACCGCAACCGGTGAACGCACCTTCCAGTTCGTGGCCAGCGCAAACGACGGCACGGCAGATGTCGCCAGCAATCTCGCCAATCAGATCAACGCCTTCTTCGAGGCTGCGACCGACTCCTCGTTGAAGCTCTCGGCCACCGTGAGCGGCAACCAGATCACGATCACCAACGGTGATGGGACGACGACCAACACTGCCCTCGACATCGGCCTGCGCGCCCAGACCGGCGGTACGCCCGGCTCCTCGGCCGCAAGCGGTGGTTTGGGTGCGCTGCAAAACATCGACGTGACCACGAGTGCCGGGGCCACGGGGGCGCTCAACGCGATCGAGGGCCTGATCCAGAAATCGGTCGACGCCGCCGCTGCCTTCGGCTCGACCGAGGGGCGGATCGCCACACAGTCCGATTTCGTCGGAAAACTGACCGATTCGCTGGTCGCAGGTATCGGATCGCTCGTCGATGCCAATCTCGAGGAGGCCTCGGCACGGCTCCAGGCACTGCAGGTGCAGCAGCAGTTGGCGACACAATCTCTGTCGATCGCCAACCAGGCCCCGCAGGCGATCTTGTCGCTGTTCAGGTAAATCAGGGCAGGGGCGTCTTCTCTGGACGCCCCTGATCCGATGTCGGGCATCTTCCCCAAAGAAAGGATACGACGTGAACACCACATTGCAGGCGCGCGCGGCCTACAACGCCGAGAGCGGCACCATAAACACCCCGCGCGCCACCGAATATCGCGCCTTCGCGCGGATCACGCATCGCCTCAAATCCGCGGTCGCGAACGGTCGTGACATGCCGGCTCTTGCCGCCGCGATCCACGATAACCGGCGGTTGTGGACGATCCTCGCGACCGATGTCGCCCAACCGGCCAATCCCCTTCCTGCCGCGCTGCGGGCACAGCTTGTCTCGCTCGCGGAGTTCACGCGCGTCCATAGCGGCAAGGTGTTGCGCGAGGGCGCATCGCCCGATCCGCTCATCGATGTCAACATTGCCGTGATGCGCGGGCTGGCCGGAACCGGTGGCACGACATGAGCGGCCTGGTCCTCAAGCTTGGTCCGCGCGAGCGGGTGCTTGTGAATGGTGCGGTGATCGAGAATGGCGACCGCCGGTCGCGCCTGTCGATCATGACGCCGGACGCGCGTATCCTGCGGCTGCGCGATGCGATCCACCCGACAGAGGCGACAACGCCGGTGCGGCGTGCCTGCTATGCCGCGCAGCTCGTTCTTTCGGGCGATGCCGCACCCGAGGACATGCATCACCAGCTTCTCCACCGGATCGAGGAACTCAGCCAGGTGTTGCGCGACCCCGACAGCCGTGCCCTGCTCGCGCAGGCCGGAACGGCACTTGTCGAGGCGGAACATTATCGCTGCCTCAAGGCGTTGCGCGCGCTGCTCCCGCGCGAGGATCGCCTGCTCGCGCATCGAAAGAGCGCCTGATGTTCACGCCGGTCATCCCCATCGGTGGCCTGCCGGGCTGGAGCTTGCTCAATCGCACGATCGAGCGGCAGAGCGCGCTCTTCTCTGCGGCCCCGGCCCTGCAACGCGATACCGACCACTTTCGCGAGGCCATCGCGGGGGTGAAAAGCGTCGCAGACCTCGTCTCTGACCGGCGGCTTTTGCGCGTGGCGCTGGGGGCGTTCGGCCTTCAGGAGGATATCGACAGCCGCGCCTTTATCCGGGCCATCATCGAGCAGGGGACCGAAGCCCGCGATGCGCTCGCCAACCGGCTGGCGGATGACCGCTACCGCGGCCTTGCAAACGCCTTCGGCTTTCTTGCCGGGCCGTCAGGCGGGTCGCCTCCCCCGGATTTCGCCGACCGCATCATCGATCAGTTCCGGCAACGGGAATTCGAAACCGCGGTCGGCGAACAGGACGCCGGGCTACGCCTCGCGCTGAACGCAGACCGCGAATTCGCAGCACTCGCGGCCGAGGACAGCTCCGACAACGCGCTGTGGTTTCGCATCCTCGGAACACCGCCGCTGCGCGAGGTTTTCGAAGTGGCGCTGGGATTGCCGCAGAGCTTTGCCCAGCTCGATCTTGACCGGCAGCTTCAGGACATCCGGTCGCTTGCGGCACGGCGCCTCGAAATTTCCTCGCCCAGGGATCTTGCCCGCGACGACCTGCGCGAGGGGGTGATCCGGCAATTCCTGCTTCGCGATCAACTGGCGTCGGTTACCGTCAACTCGTCGCAATCCATCGCGCTGACGCTGCTGCAATCGGCCCCGCGCCTGTTCTGACGCCGACAGGCGGTAACCGCCCGCCCCCGGTGGGGTATCGGCTGTGACCGCTCAGGGTGATGCTGCCCCGCCGGGCAGGGCAGGCCGACCGCCCTGACCACTCGTCGAACCGCCCGCCCGCCGCAGGATGACCGCCAGGCGCGCGAAACTGTTGGCGGCGTCACCCGGCTCTGATGCCGCGAGAAACCCGTCGAGATCGGGCCAGACCCGGATTGCCTGATCGAGGCCCGGATCGCTGCCCTCGGCATAGAGCCCGGCGCGCAGCATCGTCTCGGACCGCGCATACCGCCCCAAAAGGTCGCGCGCGCGGGCGATGAGCGCGTTTTCCTCCGCGCTCGCCGCCCTTGGCAGGCTCCGCGAGACCGAGCGCAGCGCGTCGATCGCCGGGTAGCGCCCGCGCTCGGCGATCTCGCGGGAGAGCACGACATGCCCGTCGAGCACCCCGCGCAGGATATCGGCCACCGGCTCGTCCATGTCCGATCCCGCGACCAGCACGGTAAAGAGCGCGGTGATGTCGCCCGCCGACAGCCCGCCCCCCGGCCCGGCGCGTTCGCACAAGGACATGATCGCGTGCGAGGTCGAGGCCGGGAAACCGCGCAGCGCGGGCATCTCGCCCGCCGCGGTGGCCACTTCGCGATGCGCCTCGGCAAAGCGGGTGATCGAATCGGCCAGCAAGAGCACATGCCGCCCGGCATCGCGGAAATGCTCGGCCACGGCCATCGCCGTCCAGGCGCAGCGCCGCCGCACCAGCGGCGAGCGGTCCGAGGTGGCGGCAACGATCACCGCGCGGCGCATCCCCTCGGGGCCCAGCACCTCGCGCACGAATTCCCCAAGCTCGCGCCCGCGCTCGCCAATCAGCGCGACCACCACCACATCGGCCTGCACATGGCGCGCGAGATGTCCCAGCAGCATGGATTTGCCCACGCCCGATCCGGCAAAGAGGCCCATCCGCTGACCGCGCACCAGGGGCAGCAGCGTGTTGAATGCCGCCATCCCGGTTTCGAGCCGGGGCCCGAGCGGGCGGCGCGTGGCCGGATCGGGCGGCGATGCGCGCAGCGGGCGCGGGCAGGGGCCGCGCAACAGCGGGCGGCCATCGAGCGGCGCGCCGAACGGGTCGATCACCCGCCCGATCCATGTCTCCGAGGGCGCGATCCGGGCCGCGCCAAGAAGCCGCACCCGGTCGCCAAGCGCCACCCCTTCGGCGGCAGCATCGGGCAGCACGAGGATCGAGGCGGCATCGAGTTGCAGCACCTCGCCGGTCAGCACTGCACCGCCGCGCAGCGACACCCGCACCCGGTCGCCAAGACGCGCCGCCCCCGAAAGCCCGCTTGCCCGCAGCACGCCGCCCTGCACCGCCACCACCCGGCCCACCGCATGTGCCGCGCTGAGCGCGGAAATCTCGGCCTGCATCCCTGCGATCGCGTTTTCGCTCATCCGTGCGCTCTCCTCATGTCCCGAGAACCATTTCTAAACGAATCAGGGTTAAGCCTTGATTGAAACCAGCGAGGGAGAAGCCCGATGCTTGAAGAAATCGACCTGTTTCGCCTGTCACACGCGATGGCGCGCCATGCCGGGGCGCGTCAGGCGGTGGTGGCGCAGAACATGGCCAATGCCGACACGCCCGGATATGGCGCGCGCGATATCGCGCCCTTTGCCGCGCATCTCGGGGACGGGCCCGGATTTGTTGCACGCGCGACACGGCCCGGCCACCTCACCGGCCCAGCGCCCGGCCGGGAATTCGAGGCGCGGATCGAGCGCGATGCGATCCGTGATCCCAATGGCAATTCCGTGGCGCTCGAGACCGAGATGCTGCGCGGTGTCGATACCAAGCGCCAGCATGACCGCGCCCTCGCGATCTATCGCGCGGGCCTGAACGTGCTGCGCACGGCCATCGGCCGCAGCTAGGAGGGCAGGGGATGAGCGATTTTTCCAACGCCCTGTCAGTGTCGTCCAGCGGGCTGCGGGCGCAGGCGCAGCGGCTGCGCCACGTGGCCGAGAATATCGCCAATGCCGACACACCCGGCTATCGCCGCAAGACCGTTTCGTTTGAGGCCGCGCGCGGCAGCGAAGCGGGCGGCGTGACGCCCGGCCCGGTCCGGCTCGACCGCGGGGCCTTGCGGCAGGTCTATGACCCCTCGCACCCGCTCGCCGACGAGACCGGCCATTACGACGCCTCGAACGTGAACCTGATGATCGAGATGGCCGACGCCCGCGAGGCGCAGCGCAGCTACGAGGCCAATCTCAAGATGTTCGACCAGGCGCGCCAGATGTCCTCGGGCCTGATGGACCTGCTGCGCCGATGATGGCGCGACCTTGACCCTGATGAGAGGAGATCCAGAATGGACATGACCACACTCACCGCAATGCAGGGCTATTCCGGCCTGCGGGCGGCCACCCGTGCCGAGCCCGCAGAGCAGGCCGCGCCGGGTCTCGCGGCGCTGGCGCGCGACTTTGCCGCCACCTTGCAGGAGGGCGAGGATACTGCCATCGCCGCCATGACCGGCGAGGCCGATCCGCACGCGCTCGTGCAGGCGCTGGTGCAGACCGAGCTTGCCGTCGAGACCGCCGTGACCGTGCGCGACCGCGTGGTCGAGGCCTATCAGGAAATCCTGCGGATGCCGGTCTGAGGCGATGGAACAGGAACTCCTCTTCTACGACACGCTGCGCGAGGGGCTCTGGGTCTCGGTGATCGTGTCGTTTCCGATCCTCGCGGTGGCGCTTGTCGCCGGGCTGCTTGTCGGGCTGTTCCAGGCGCTGACCTCGATCCAGGAGCTGACGCTCACCTTTGTGCCCAAGCTTGGCGCGATCGTCCTCACCTTCTGGCTCAGCATGGGGTTCATGACCAAGACTCTCGTGAGCTTTTTCCAGGACCGGCTCGTGCCGCTCATCATCGGAGGCTAAGAAATGGAAGCCGCAGGATACGCCACGCTCACCCGGCAATCGGGGCTGATGCGCGAAATGCAGATCGTGGCCAACAACATCGCCAATACCGCGACCACCGGCTATCGCGCCGAGGGGCTGGTGTTTTCCGAATTCGTGCGCAGCACCGAGGGCGGGCCATCGCTGTCGATGGCGCGCGGCAATATCCCCGTGACCTCGCACGCGCAGGGCCCGCTCTCGCCCACCGGCGCGGGGTTTGATTTCGCCGTCGAGGGCGAGGGGTTCTTTCTGATCGAGACGCCCGAGGGCGAGCGGCTGACCCGCGCCGGCGCCTTCGCGCTCTCGGCCAATGGCGATCTGGTGACCGCCGACGGGTTTCGCGTGCTCGACGCGGGCGGCGCGCCGGTTTTCGTGCCGCCCGATATCGGTGAGCCGGGGCTTGCGCCCGATGGCACGCTGAGCGGGGACGGGCGCCCGCTGGCACAGCTTGGACTGTTTCGCCCGGCGGGCGATGGGGCGCTCACGCGCGTGGGCGGCAATCTCTTTGAGGCCCCCGCCGGGGTCGAGCCGGTGCTGGAGGGCCGGATATTGCAGGGATTTCTCGAAGGCTCGAACGTCGATCCGATGGGCCAGATCGCCCGGCTGATCGAGGTGCAGCGCGCCTACGAGATGGGCCAGAGCTTTCTCGATGCCGAAAACGAGCGCGTGAGAGACGCGCTCGACACCTTCACCCGCTAACCCAAAGGAGCCACGATATGCGCATTCTCAAGATCGCCGCGACGGGCATGGCCGCCCAGCAGATGCGTGTGGAAACGATCTCCAACAACCTCGCCAACATGTCCACCACCGGCTACAATGCCCGCCGCGCCGAATTCTCGGATCTGCATTACCAGCAGATCTCGCGCGCGGGCACGATCAGCTCCTCCGACGGCTCTGTCCTGCCCACCGGTGTGCAGCTTGGCCTTGGCGTCCGGCCTTCGGCGATTTCCGTCAACCTCTCGCAAGGCTCGCTGCGCGCGACCGGCGGCGATCTCGACGTGGCCATAGACGGGGCCGGGTTTCTCGAGGTGACGCTGCCCTCGGGCCAGGTGGCCTATACCCGCGACGGCGGGCTCAAGCGCTCGGCAGACGGGTTGATCGTGACCTCAGACGGCTTTCCCGTGGCCCCCGAGATCGCGATCCCCGACGATGCGCGCAGCGTGTCGATCAATCCCGAGGGCGAGGTCTTTGTCTTCTTCGACGATGCCGCCGCCGCGCAATCCATCGGCCAGCTCAACCTCGTGGGCTTTGCCAATGCCAAGGGGCTCGAGGCAATCGGCGGCAATCTGTTTCAGGAGACCGAGGCGTCGGGGCCGCCCAATGTCACCACCGCGGGCGAGGACGGGCTCGGCACGTTGCGGCATGGCTATCTCGAGGATAGCTCGGTCGATCCGGTGCGCGAGATCACCGAGTTGATCGAGGCCCAGCGGGGCTATGAGCTCAACGCCAAGGTCATCACCGCCGCCGACCAGATGCTTGCCGCGACAACGCAGGTGCGGTGATGCGGGCCGCGCTCCTTCTTTTCGCCCTCATGGCGGCGCTGCCTGCGCGGGCCGACCGGATAGAGCCGGTGCGCGTGATCCGCCCGCAAGAGATCATCGCCCCCGAGGATGTGATCCTGCGCGAGGGGCTGCCCGCCGGAAGCCTCTCGCTCGACGAGGTGATCGGGCGCGAGGCGCGCATCGCGCTCTATCCCGGCCGCGCGATCCGGGCGGGCGATATCGGCACGCCTGCGGTGATCGAGCGCAACCAGCTGGTGCCGCTTGTCTACACGCATGGCGGGCTCCGGATCGAGACCGAGGGGCGCGCGATGTCGCGGGCAGGCGCGGGGGAATATGTGCGCGTGATGAACCTTTCGTCACGCGCCACGGTGATCGGACGCGTCACCGCATCCGGACGAATCGAAGTGTCACGATAGGTGAGATGATGCCTGGGCTATTGATAAAATGTGCTTTCGTTTTCGTCCTTGGCCTCGCTGGCTGCGGTCGGATGGATCATATCGGCAAACCGCCAAGCCTTACCCCCACGATGAACGCAAGCGAGCAACTCGCCATGCTTGATCCCGGCCTTCCGGCGGAGTCGGTGAACCGCACGCCCATGCAGGAGGCGTCGCTCTGGAGTGCGGGGCGGCGCTCGCTTCTGGGTGACCGGCGGGCGGCGCGGCGCGGCGATATTCTCACCGTGGTGATCGAGATCGACGAGGAGGCGGAGATTTCCAACGCCACGTCGCGCCGCCGCAGCGGTGCGGAAGACCTGTCCATTCCCAATCTCTTCGGCATCCCGCAGCGGATCGACAAGACACTGCCCGAGGGCGCAAGCCTCGACCGCGCGGTCGGGATCGATTCGTCGAGCAGCTCGGGTGGCGACGGGTCTGTGAAACGCAGCGAAGAGCTGACCTTGCGGGTCGCGGCGACGGTGACCGGGGTCTTGCCGAATGGCGTGTTGCAGATCAGCGGATCGCAGGAGGTTCGGGTGAATTTCGAGCTGCGCGAGCTTCTGGTGAGCGGCTTCGTGCGCCCCGAGGACATCTCGCGCCAGAACGAAATCAGCCATGACAAGATCGCCGCCGCGCGGATTTCCTATGGCGGGCGCGGGCAGATCACCGATGTTCAGCAGCCACGCATCGGCCAGCAGGTGCTCGACGCGATCCTGCCCTTCTGACCACCCCGCAAGGAGAGCCCGAGATGATGCGCAAACTGCTTCCCGTCCTGATGGCGCTCATCGGCACTGGCGCGGGGGTCGGCGCGGGGTTTTTCTTCGCGCCCGCCCCCACCCAGGATACCGCGACAGGCCGGCAAGCGCCGCAGGCGCATGACAATGAAGCGCTCCCCCCCGCGCCCGGCTCCGCGGCCATGACACGCGATTTCGTGCGCCTCAACAACCAGTTCGTGGTGCCGATCGTCGAAGACGGGCGCATCGGCGCGATGGTGGTGCTGTCGCTCAGCATCGAGGTGACGGCGGGCAGTGCCCAGACCGTCTATGCGCTCGAGCCGAAACTGCGCGACGGGTTTCTCCAGGTGTTGTTCGACCATGCCAATCGCGGCGGCTTTGACGGCGCGTTCACCAATTCCAACAGCATGGATGTGCTGCGCCGGATGCTGGCGCAGGTGGCGCATGACCTGCTTGGCCCGGTGGCGCACGGGGTTCTCATCACCGAGATCGCGCGTCAGGATACCTGATCCGGCCCGCTATCACGCCGCATCCGCATCATCACCCCAAGGCCCTCGATCAGCGCGGCCTGCTGCCCCTCCTGCCGGGCGCGCGCCTCTGCCTGCGCCCGCGCGTGCAGCGCGCGCGCCGCCTCCGCCCGGCCAAAGGCACGGCGCTGCGCGGGCATGGCCTGTTCCTTGCGCGCCAGCACCTGCGCCAGCGCATCCCGAAGCGTCGCCCGGTGCCGCGCAAGCCAGCCCTGCCAGGCCAGATCGGCCCCGATTTCGCGCACCCCGCGCAACGCGTCCTCGGGCAGTCGGCGCGCGGCATGGGCCTGCGCATCGAGCCGCGCCAGCGCCGTGCGCAGCCGCGCCTCCTCGTCGCGCAACGCGCGCAGCCGCGCCGCCTCGCGCTCAAAAAGCGCATCGGTCAGATCGCACAGCGCGGCATGGTCGTCGCGCCTCATCCGAAATGCCTCGCCTTGCGGCGCATGGCATCGGCAAAGCGGATCGACGCCGCCACCGCGCGGTAGTGACGCGGGTCGATCTCCTGGCCGATTTCGGTCTCGGCATGGAGCGCGCGCGCCACCGGCGGATCGTGATGCACCGGCACGCCGTTTTCATGCGCAAGCGCGCGGATGCGCAGCGCCACATGATCGACCCCCTTGGCCACGCAAACCGGGGCCGCGCCCGGTGCCCGGCTCCAGCGCAGCGCCACGGCGTAATGGGTGGGGTTGACGATCACCACATCGGCCTTGGGCACATCCTCCATCATCCGCCCCGAGGCGATTTCCAACGCCCTCTGGCGGCGCTGTTGTTTCATCTGCGGGTCGCCCTCGTGATCCTTGTGCTCGTCACGCATCTCCTTGTGCGACATCCGCTGACGGCGGGCATGATCGAACCGCTGCCAGAAGAAATCCGCCACGCCGATCAGCAGCGCGAGCACCATAACCACGGCCAGGAACGCGATCGCCATGCGCGCCATCACCGCCCCGATCTGCCCCGGTTCGGCATGGAGCGCGGCGGCCATGCGCGGCAATTGCCCGGCGAGAAACACCCCGAGCAGCGCGCTGAAGGCGATCAGCTTCAGGGTGCTCTTGGCAAATTCGAAAAGCCCGGTCGGCCCGAACTTGTTCTTTGCGTTCTCTATCGGGTTGATCCGCGACAGTTTCGGCTCGATCCTGGCCGGGGCGAAGACAAGGCTGCGCTGCGCCACCACCGCCACGAGCGCCACCCCGCCCGGCAGCACGAAGAACGCCGAGAGCGCCACCGCCACCCCCGCCAACAACCCGCCAAGCGCGGCCATCCCCGCGCCACCCGAGAAGACCAGCGGCGCGAGGCGGTCTGGCTGATCGAGCAGGCGCATCATCAGCGATCCGGCCGCATCGACCGATCCCGCCCCCACCGCGAGCGACGCCAGCAGAAAGCCCGCATAGGACCCGGCGGTATTGAGATCGGCGGAGCGGGCGAACTCGCCCTTCTCGCGCGCCTTTGCGAGCTTGTGCTCGGTGGCCTCATGGGTCTTGTCGCTGTCATCGTGGTCCCCGGCCATCAGCGCCCCCCGACCGGATCGGCGAGAAACCCGCCCAGACCGGTGGCCCAGATGCCGATCATTGTCGGCGCGAGCAGAAACAGCAGGACAAGCCCCGCCGCCGTGATCGCGGGCGCGCCGACAAACACCACCATGAGCTGCGGCATGGCCCGGTTGATGACGCCAAGCGTGAGGTTGTAGAGCATCGAGGCGATCACGAAGGGCGCGGCGAGCGTAAACGCGAGGCCAAAGGCATGGGCCACGCGCGCGATGCCCCATTCCGCCACCCCCGCCGCCACGGGGGCAAGGCCGGGCGGGAACAGCCGGTAGCTTTCGATGGCAAACTCGGCAAGCCGCAGATGCAGGCCAAGGATCATCGCCAGCGCCAGCGCCCCGCTCATCAGCAGATGCCCGATGGCGGGCATTGGCGTGACACTGGCGCCGCCGAGGATCTGCGACAGCGAGGTTGATTGCGCGGCGATCGCCCCGGCGGTCTGCAAAGCCAGAACGAAGAGGCGGATACCAAGGCCGAGCATCAGGCCGATGGCGGTCTCGATCATGATGAGCCCAGCGATAGCGGGGCCGGGCCGCGCCAGCGCGCCAAGCTCGGGCGCGAGCGCGGGCGCGGTGATGGCCGAGAGCGCGAGCGCAAGGCCCAGCTTGATGCGCACGGGCACCGTGTCCTCGCCAAAGCCGGGAAAAAGCGCAACCATCGGTGCCACCCGAAAGAAGACGAGCGCATGAAGCCAGAGCATATCCTGCAAAAAGGCAATCAGCGCCTCGATCCCGGTCATGCCGCCACCACCCCCACAAGCGCCGGTTGCGCCTCGACGCCGATTTCCTCGAACGACAGGACCGGCGCGCGGATCCGCCGGGCCGCGAGCGCCATCCGCAAGAATCGCCGCCGCTGGCTCGAGGTGATGACCGCCGGCGTGATCCCGCGCGCCAGTGCGGTGCTGACCTGCTCTGCGATGCCAGTGGTGAGCGTGTTGAAAAGCTCTGGCGGCAGGGCCACGTCGGGGCGGCCGCGCTCTGCCTCGACCTGATGGGACAGGAACCGCTCCTCCCATTCCGGCGCGAGTTGAATAAGCGGCAGCGTGCCGTCGGGTCGCGTCAGTTCGGCCACGAGCTGAAAGCCGAGCCGCTGGCGCACATGTTCGCACACCGCCTCTGCCCTTGCATTGCCTTGCCGCCCCTCCGCCGCCGCCTCGATGATAAGCGGCAGGTTGCGGATCGAGACCTGCTCGGCCAACAAGAGCCGCAGCACACTGTGAAGCAGGTCCGGCGCGATGCGGTCGGGGATCATCTCTTCGAGCAGCTTGCGGTTGGCCTCGGCGCGGTCGCGATCGGCAAGGTTGACCATCTCGTCGAGCAGGCGGCGCATCGCCTTCATCGTCAGAAGGCGGCTGAGATTGCGGCGGATGACCTCGAGCAGATGCGTCGCCAGCACCTCGCCGGGAGAAACCACCGTCGCGCCGCCAAGCGCCGCCCGGTCACGCGCCGACGCCGCGATCCACCGCGCGGGTGCCTGGTAGACCGGCTCGCGCACGGTCTCTCCGGGCGGAAGATCGGGGTGGCTCTCGGGATCGAGCACCAGAAGGTGATCGGCGCGCAGGCTCGCGCGGGCCTGCTCCACCCCGTGAATGCGGATCGTGTAGGTGCCAGGCTCAAGAGCGGGATCGTCGGTCAGGCGTATCTCGGACAGGATCAGCCCGTAGCGCGTCGCGATATGGCGGCGCATGTTGGCGATGCGGGCGTCGAGCCCCTCGCCGGGATCGAGCACCATATTGATGAGATCTGGCGCAAATTCGACATGGATATCATCGAGTTCCAGGATATCGCCCATTGTCGGTTCTGGTGCGGGCACCCCGGCGGTTGCCTCATCCGCCTGCGGCACGGCCACTGCCGCGCGCGCGCCGTAAAGGGCGACACCGCCAAGCGCAAGCCCGCCAAGGATGAACGGCACGAATGGCAGGCCCGGCACCAGCGCGAACAGCACCATCAGCACGGCGACGGTGGCCAAAGCCGCGGGGTGGCGCACGATCTGGCTCGCGATCGCCGTGTCGGTGGCCCCGAGCGTGCCGCCCCGCGCCAGCAAAAGCGCCGAGGCGATGGAGATGACCACCGCCGGGATCTGCGTCACCAGCCCGTCGCCCACGGTGAGGATGGCATAGGTTTCGAACGCCTGGCCAAGCCGCATGCCATGGACCATCGTGCCCATGACAAGCCCCATCACGAGGTTGAGAAGGGTGATGAGAAGCCCGGCAATGGCATCGCCCTTGACGAATTTCGATGCCCCGTCGAGCGAGCCGAAAAACGTCGTTTCCTGCTGTTCGCGCAGACGCCGCTCGCGCGCCTCCTCGTGCGAGATCGCCCCCGCCGAAAGATCGCTGTCGATCGCCATCTGTTTGCCCGGCATGGCGTCAAGCGCGAAACGTGCGCCCACTTCGGCCATGCGCGTGGCCCCCTTGGTGATGACGAGGAAATTGACGATCAGCAACACGCCAAAGACGACCAGCCCCAGAAACACGCTGCCGCCCATGACGAAATTGGCGAACCCCTCGATCACGTGACCGGCGGCAGCGGTTCCGGTGTGGCCTTCACCAATGATCAGCTTGGTTGACGACACGTTGAGCGACAGGCGCAGCATCAGCGACGCCAGAAGGATCGTCGGGAAAGACGAGAAATCGAGCGGGCGCTCGATGAAGAGCGTGACGGTGAAGATCAAGATCGCCAGCGCGAAGGAGGCCGCGAGCCCGATATCGAGCATCCAGGACGGCACCGGCAGGATCATCATGACGATGATCGCCATGAGAACCAGTGCCAGAAGCACCGTGGGCTGAAATATCTGCGCGCGGGTCAAACGCGGCATCACGGGGCCCCTACGGTGAGGGCGGAGGCGGGTGGCCGGGCGGGTCTGCACCTGTCTGCCGGATGATCCCCGGCATCGGGTGCGGGCACAGGCGGTCTTTTGCGGGGCATGAGATGTCCTTGGCTGTGCTGACCGGCGACGGGGCCGTGCCTTGATCTTGCGCGATGATGGTTGAGATTCGGTTAGCCGGGATGCGGACTCATCGCGGGGCAGGCTCTGGCGGCGGTGCCGCAAGCAGGCGCTGCATCGCACCACGAAGCGCGGCGCTGCGCTCGAGAAGCGCGCGATGCGCGGCTACCCCGGACTCATCTTCCGCCTCGGAAATATCTGCATCCGCCGCCATGATTTCGCCAATCTCACGGATCTGCGGATCCGCCGCCTGTGCCAGGACCGCAGCCCGACCGACATGCAAGGCAGCCCGATCCGCGCGCCGCTCCTCGTCATGCGCCGCAAAGAGCCGCAACGCAGCGGCGTGATCGCCGAGTGCGGCAAGCGCTTCGGCGCGCAGCAGATCGACCTCATCCCCCGACAATCCCAGAAGTTCGCGTAACGCCTCGGCCGGGCGATCCTGCGCCAGTGCAATCCGCGCGCGAATCAGCTTGTGCGCCTCGCGGTCTGCGTCGGTCTCCGGTGTCTGGGGCGGCGCGACATGGCGGGCCGCCTGCGCCGGGAAACCCAGATCGAGCAGGCGGCGCGCGACGGCCAGTGACACCGGTGCATCAAGAGCATCCGGCGGAGCGACGCGATCCGCCATGATCGCGCGCAAGAAGGTGATGTCATCGCCGTAGGTCACCAGATACGTCGCCAGAACCGAGGCGAGCCGTGGCACTGCGGCGGCCCCGACCGACGGGCGCAGCCGCTCGAACTCGGTCAACGCCTCTTCAAAGGCCCCCGAGGCCGCAAGCGCCGACAGATACCCAAGGGTAAGCCGCTCGCCAAGCGGCGTGCCGCGATGCTCGAATGCGAGCGCACCGGCCAGTTGCGCATCGTCAAAATCCACCGGAGCCTCGCGGGCGAGTGCGCTTTCGATCGTCTCGGCCAGCGCTATCCCCGTCTGCTCCGAATTGGTGCGGGTGATCTCGCGCAGGGTGGTTTGCGCGGTCTCGGGCTTGCCGGTTTCGCGGGCGAGCGCGGCGCGTGCCAAACCCTCCTCTGCCTCCGAGGGCGCATCGCCGCCGCGCATCTGCCGCAGGAGGGCATCGGCGGTTGCGTGGTGCCCGGCGCGTGTCAGCCGTTGCACGAGCGCCGGGCCCACGGCGCGCCGAACAGCGTCGGGCAACGCGACGAAGCTGCGTTGAAGCGCACGGTGGTCGAACACGGCCTCGTCGGGCAGGTCCGGCATCGCGAGGATCGCCCAGAGCACCGCCGGTTCGCCACAGCCAAGCGCGCCCGCAATGTGCGACCCGTCGGCAACAGACCCGGACTCGACAAGCGCGGCGAGTTCCCGCGCACCCGCGACCTCCGGCAATGTGGCGTCGAGCCAGCCAAGGATTTGGCGGGCCTCCATCCCGAACCCGTGATGGATATAGAGGCGTGCAAGCCGCAGGGCACTGGCCTCGTCCACGGCATCGAATTCGCCGAAAAGCGTGCTGTTGAGCCGCCCGACCTCGGAGGCGAACGCGCCCGTGCCACCCCAGGCGGCCACGTCGATATGCGCCACTTGCGGGCAGGTCCGCGCAGAAAGATCGGGGGGCGCGGTGCCGGTGATATCGCGATCCATGCTGGTGGCGGCGCGCAGCCCTGGCACGGCGATATGGCTTGCGGCCTCTTGTTGGGGCGGCATGGCGGGGTCCGGGGCGGTGGCCTGCGGCACGGGGGCCGCATCGGCGCGGCGCGGCGCAAGTTGCGCCGGCTGGTCCGTTGCCGGCGTGACAAGCCCTTGGCTTGCCGCGCGGCCAAGCTGTTGGCTCAGGGCCGCGCGCATCTGCGCGAGTGCGTCATCGGCGCCCGCCACCGAAGGAGCAACCGCCTGCGCGGGAGGCTGCGCGCTGATCCGCGGCCCCAGCCGCTCGGCCAGCGCGGCCCCGGCGATGGACGTGACAGGGGCCGCGAGCCCAGCCGACGCGAGGCGGCCCTCGTGCGGGGCCATGACCGGGCGCAGGCGGGCGGTTGATGCGCGCGGCTCGGGCCGGGGGGCGGCGATGTCGAGCACCAGCATGTTGCCCGTGTGCCAGAACGGTGCCACCTCGCAGGCGCAGGCAAACTCCAACTCAAGCCGCCCATCCCCCGGTGCCGAGATCGCGCTCAGGCGTTTCCGGTCGATCCGGTCGAATACCGCCCCAAGATCAAAGCGCAGCCCTGCATTGTCAAAGATCACCGATACCCCGGCCTCGCGCGGCTCGATCTTCCACGGCGTGCGCGCGGGCAGGTCGATCACCAGCCGGTCAAAGCCGTCATGCGCCCCGGAGCGCACCGGCACCGTCTGTGCAGCGGCACCGCCCGCAATCGCCGCCAGCCACAGGATGGCGCATGTGGCAAGGCGGCACGCAAGGCGGGGATCGGGCCATGATCGGGTCATGCGGCATCCTGTCTCGTGGCCTTGAGCGCCTCTTCGAGATCGCCAAAGCCGGGGCGATTATGCGACGGGGTATTCTGGCGGCCCACCTCGATGCAGATATTGGCCGCGTGATTGTGCAGGTTGGCCACCAGAACCTCGCGGATAAGCTGATAGAAATGGGCATCTTCCTCGGTCACATCGCGCAGACGGGTGGCAAAGGGGCCGACGAACCCATAGGCGAGAAACACCCCCAGAAAGGTGCCGACAAGGGCCCCGCCGATCATCTTGCCGAGAATTTCCGGCGGCTGGTCGATCGAGGCCATCGTCTTGATGACGCCCAGAACGGCGGCGACGATACCAAGGGCCGGCAGCCCGTCGGCCATGGTCTGAAGCGCGTGGCTCGGAAGCAGCGCGTGGTGCTGATGCGCCTCCATGCGCTTTTCCAGAACCTCTTCGACCTGGTGGGGATCGTCATAATTCATCGAGGCCGAGCGCAGCGTGTCGCCAATCAGCGAAACCGCCTCTGGATCGGCGAGGATGCGGGGATAGCGCCTGAAAATATCCGACTCTGCCGGAGCTTCGATATGCTCCTCAAGGGCGACCGGGTTTTGCCGCGCGAGGCGAATCAGCGTGAACAGAAGACACAGCAAATCGCGGTAATCGTCGGGTTTCCAGCGCGGACCCTTGAACACCCGGCCCAGGCCCTTGAAGGTTTGCTTGATGGTGGAAATATCGTTGCTGATGAGAAAGGCCCCGATGGCGGCGCCGCCGATTATCATCATCTCGAACGGGGCGGCGTGGAGGATGATGCCGAACTTGCCCCCGGCGACGAGATAGCCGCCAAAGACCATGACGAAAACAACCACAATGCCAACGACGCCGATCATCGCCTTCTCCGTCCAGATGAGGTCAGCCCCATCATGCCGCCGACCGGTTAAGAAACCCTCACCACATGCCGGTCATTCGCTTGCGGCATTGCGCCCGGCAAGCACCACGCTGAGCATATGCGCCGCCTCGGGCGACAGACCGGCCATGATCTCCGCCGCCGCATCGGGGCGCATCCGGGCGAGGAAGCCGGCAGCAAAGCGCGCGTCCATCTGCTCGAAAAGCGCCGCGGCCTGCTTGGGTTTCATGGTCTCGTAGACCCGTGTGAGCCGGGCGATGTCATCCTCGGCTGCGGTCTCGGCGATGGCGAGCGTGCGGCGCAGCGAATCCTCGGCTGCTGCCAATTCCCCAAGTTTGCGCGTGATCTGCGCATCGACGAGGGCCAGCGCCTCGCGCCGATCGGCCAGCGCCGCCTCACCCTCCGAGAGCCGCGATTCGCGCGCCATCATCTCGTTGAGAAGCTGTTGCAGATCAGCAGGGGTTTCGCATTGCGCCGGGCTGTCCGGCGCGCGCGCGGTATCGCTCCCGCTGCGCGCCAGCGCATGGCCGACACCATCGCCAAGCCGCACCAGCGCCGAACCCAGAAGCAGCGCCGCGATCACCGCGAGCGTGCCGCGCGGGCGCATTCGTGTCCGCGTGCGGCTCATGTCGCGGACTCGCGGTCACGGGGCGCGCTGCGGCGAAAGACCGGACCGGCCTCGCTTTTCCCGGCCAGGGGCGGTGCGGGGCGCGGCTGTGGCTCTGGCACGGGCTCGGGCAGATCGTGCATCGCCGCAACCAGAAGCTCCAGCCGTTTGGCCACCGTCTCGGCGCGCTCGGTAAGTGCCTCGAGCGTGCGGCTTTCCGTCCCGGCGGCCCCTTGTGCGGCCCGCAAGGTGCGCGTGAGATCGTCAACCTGCGCCGAGAGCACCGCAACCGCGCCGCCAACCCCGGTTTCGAGATCGTTGAACCGGCTGAGCCTGCGCGCGAGGACATGACAGTAAAGCCCCGCCCCAAGCGCGCCTGCCACCAGCAAAATATCGGCAATGAGGTCCATATCCCCTCCCTTCAGTTGAGCACGAATTCCATCACCAGCAGATCGTTGACGCGCGCCGCGCCCACCACCGCCTGCACCCGCCGCAACATCTGCGCGCGCAATCGCGGCAGCGCGGCGCTTTCCTCGAGATCGGCAAGGCGCAGCGCCCGCAGATAGGTGTTGAGCACATCCACGATGCGCGGCATGACGCGGGTCACCTCCGCCGCCTCGCCCGCCGGCACTTCAAGCTCGGCGCGAAACCGCAGGTGGCGGCTTTGCCCGTTATCGGCAAAGGACACGATCAGCGGCTCGATCGGGACGTAAACCAGATTGCTGAAATCCACGACATGTTCGGCGCGCGCGCCGTCGGGCGTATCCGCGGCCTCTGCCCGTCGATCCGCCGCGCCGAATGGCAACAGCCCGGCCCGGACGCCATAGAACCCGGCCCCGCCCCCGGCCAGCGCCAGAATCAGCCCGATGACCAGCGGCAGCCGCGACGGCGCGGCGCGGCCTTCGGTATCGCCCATCTCTTCGGTCATTGCCATGATGCGGTCCTCTTTCTTGCGATGGCTTTCATCATAACCCTTCAGGAACTAACCGAATGTTAAGCCTGATGGAGGAAGGATGATCCCGACGACCGGCAGAAGGCCGATCATGAGGAGGCATCACCCGTGCAGCAGATTCTTGCTCAGTGGAACGCGCTCGACTTGCGGCGGCGCGTGATCGTGGCGGTGGCAACGCTGGGCATGTTCGCCGCCGTGCTCGGCCTTGCGCGGCTTGCATCCAGCCCGTCGATGAGCCTGCTTTACGCCGGGCTCGATGCCGGGGCGGCGGGCGAGGTGATCGCCGCGCTCGATCAGCGCGGGGTCAGCCACGAGGTGCGTGGCGACGCGATCTATGTGCCCGCGCCCGAGCGCGACGGGCTGCGCATGATGCTGGCCGGAGAGGGGCTTCCGGCCAATTCCTCCAAGGGATACGAGCTGCTCGACGGGCTGTCGGGGTTCGGCACCACCTCGCAGATGTTCGATGCCGCCTATTGGCGCGCCAAGGAGGGAGAGCTTGCGCGCACCATCCTTGCCCATCCGGCGGTGAGCGCCGTGCGCGTGCATCTGAGCATGTCGGGCACCAACCCGTTCCAGCGCGATATCCGGCATTCCGCCTCGGTCTCGGTGACAACCGGGGGGCAGGATCTCACGCCTCGCCACGCGCGTGCGCTGCAATTTCTCGTGGCCTCTGCCGTGGCCGGGCTCGCGCCCGAGGATGTCGCCATCATCGACGCCGAGGGCGGGCTGATCGGGGCCGCCGAGGAGGCCCCCGCCAACGCCCCCGACGACCGCGCCGAGGCGCTGCGCCTGCGCGCGCTGCGGCTGCTGGAGGCGCATGTCGGGATGGGCAACGCGGTGGTCGAGGTCACGCTCGAGACCGAAACGCGCAGCGAAAAGCTCCGCGAACGTCGATTCGATCCCGAAAGCCGCGTGGCAATCAGCACCGATACCGAGGAGTCGAGCGATAATGCCTCCGGCCAGAACGGCGGCGTCACCGTCGCCTCGAACCTGCCCGAAGGCGATGCCGGCGGCGCGCCCTCGACCAGCAACCGCGAGGAAACGCGCGAGCGGGTGAATTACGAGGTCTCCACCACCGAGCGCGAGGTGGTGCAGGGCCCCGGCGCGATCCGGCGGATGAGCGTCGCGGTGCTCGTCAACACGCTGCCCGGCGCGGGAGGCGACGGGACAGCCCCCCAACCCCGCCCCGAAGAGGAGTTGGAGGCGCTGCGCGCGCTGGTCTCCTCGGCGGTCGGGTTCGATGCCGAGCGCGGCGATGTGCTCACCCTCCGGGCGCTGCCCTTCGAGGTGCTCGCCCCGGCGGGGACGCTGGCCACACCGGGGCTGCTTGACCGGCTTGCCATCGACACGATGTCGCTCGTGCAGGCTCTGGTGCTTGCGGTGGTGGCGCTGGTTCTCGGGCTGTTTGTGCTGCGCCCGGTGCTGATGCGCCCGCCCGCCGTCCCTGCGCGGCTTGGCGCGCCACAGCAGCGCGCGGGCGTGACCGCGCCAGCGACCCCCGCCACTGCGGCCACGCCCGCCCCTCTCACCGGCGAGATCGACGAGGGCGAGTTTGACGCCAGCGGCCTGTCGCTCGTCTCCGGCGAGGAAAGCGCCCCCGCCGCGCCCGCACCGGCCCTCGGAACGCCCCGGCCACGCCCCGAGGATCCGGTGGCCCGCCTGCGCGCCCTCATTGGCGAACGGCAGGAGGAAACCGTGGAAATCCTGCGCACCTGGCTTGAAGGCGAAGAGGAGAAGACCTGATGTCGATCACCCATCTTCTCGAGGATTTCGACGCGATGCAGGACGGCACCGAGCGGATCATCACCGATGTCTCGCTCGAGGAAGAGCGGCTCACCGCCTTCGAGACCGGCTACCGGGCGGGCTGGGATGACGCGGTCAAGGCGCAAGACGACGATGGCCGCCGGATCACCGCCGATCTCGCGCAGAACCTTCAGGACCTGCGCTTTACCTATGAAGAGGTCCATGGCGCGGTGATGCAGGCACTCAAACCCCTGCTCTTGCAGATGGTGACGACGATTTTACCCCGGCTTGCGGAGGAAAGCCTTGGCCCCCGCCTTGCGGAAATGCTGCACGATCTGGCGCGTGAGCAGGGCCGTCTCCGGGTCGAGCTCTCCATCTCGCCCGAGGATGCGCCACGGCTCGCCCACCTGATCGAGACCGACCCCGCCATCGAGGCCACGCTGATCGAGGATGACACGCTCGGGCCGGGGCAGGTCTTCCTGCGCATGGGCGAGACCGAGCACGAGATCGACCTCGGCGAAGTGCTCGCCGGTATCGACGCCGCGATCCGCGGCTTTTTCGACCAGACCCAGCAAGGAAAGGCCAGCGTATGAGCGATGATCCAGCCGCCCGCCCCCTCCGGAGCGATCCGGACATGGCGAATCCCTTCACCGCCGTGCCCATCGAGATCACCGTCTCGGTCGGCAAGGCCCGCCCCACGATCCGCGAGTTGCTGTCGCTGGGGCGCGACGCGGTGCTGCCGCTCGACCGGCGCGTCGATGACGCGGTCGAGCTTTATATCGGCGAGCGGCTGATCGCGCGCGGCCAGCTCGAAGAGATGGAGGGCGACGGCGAGGGACAGCTTGCCGTGCGCCTCACAGAGGTGGCCAACCTGCGGGACGGGCTGGGATGACAGACCTGTTCCGCGCGCTCAAGCCCGCGCTGGCCCTCGGGCTGGCGCTGGCGCTCCTGCTCGGCCCCGCTCCGGCGCTGGCGCAGGATATCTCGGTCTCGCTTGGCGAGGGCGGATCGCTCTCGGCCCGCGCGATCCAGCTCATCGCGCTCATCACTGTGCTCAGCCTCGCGCCGGGGCTGGCGATCATGATTACGTCGTTCCCGTTCATCATCACCGTTCTGTCGATTCTGCGGCAGGGGATCGGGCTGCAACAATCGCCGCCCAACATGCTGCTTGTGAGCCTTGCGCTCTTTCTCACCTGGTTCGTGATGGAGCCTACGTTCAATGCCGCATGGGAGGGCGGGATCGCGCCGCTCATCGCCGAGGACATCACCCTCGACGAGGCTCTGCCCCGCGCGATCGCGCCGTTTCGCGGCTTCATGGCGGGGCGGCTCGATGGTGAGACCTTTGCCGCGATGGCGGCGCTGCGCCCCGATGCGGCGGGGATTGCGCCCGGCCCCGACGCCCCGCTCTCGGTGCTGGTGCCAAGCTTCATGCTCTCGGAAATTGCCCGTGCCTTCCAGATCGGCTTTCTGATCTTCCTGCCGTTTCTCATCATCGACCTGGTGATCGCCGCCGTGCTGATGTCGATGGGCATGATGATGGTGCCGCCCGCGATCGTCTCGCTGCCCTTCAAGCTGGCGTTTTTCGTGGTCGCCGATGGCTGGTCGCTGATCGCTGCAAGCCTCGTGCGCGGCTATATGTGAGCGCGCTCACGTCTCGCGAAAGAGCCGCGTCATCTCGAACAGCCGGTCAAGCCGCTCAAACCGGTCGCGCGCATCGGGCCAGCGTTCCTCCTGGGTGGCGGCAATCAGTGCCTCTACCACCGAGAGCGTGGCGATATTGCTGTCCCAGGCCGAGGGGATTTCCCCCCAGCAGTTGAACGTGATCTCGGCCACCGCCGCCACCGGGCTGGCCCATTGATCGGTGACGAGGATCACCCTCACGCCGCGCCCGGCGGCGATGCGCGCAAGGCGCAAGAGGTTCTCCTCGTATCGGCGCATGTCGAAAATCAGAAGCGCGTCACCCTCGGCCATGTCGATCACGTAATGCGGCCAGCTTGCCGGGGCCGCCGTCAGATGCCGCACCCCCTCGCGGATCGCCTGGAAATGGGTAAAGGCATATTCGGCCAGCGAGCGGGTAATGCGCCCGCCCACCACGTAAAGCGCCGGAGCGCCCGCCAGCGCCCGCGCCGCCGTGTCGAATTGCGCGGTGTCGATATTGGCGAAGGTCTGCGCGAGATTGGAGGTCATCGCCGCGGCAAAGCGGTTGAGCATATGCGAATCCGGGGCCTCCGCCGCCCAGACCGCGCGCCGCGCGGCAGGCCCCGAGACCTTGGCCTGAAGCTCGGCAAGCAGCGCCTGGTGAAACTGCGGATAGCCTTTGAACCCCAGCTTTTGCACCAGCCGCGCCACCACCGGGGCCGAGACGCCCGCCCCCTCGGCCGCCGCCGTGATCGTCGCAAGACCCGCGCCGGGATAATTCTCCATCAGCGCATTGGCAAAGCGGCGCTCGGATTGGGTGAGCTGCGCGTAATGCAGGCGGATGAGCTGGCGCACGGTGGGCGCGGCGGGTTTGGGCTGAGGCGCGGGATCGGTCACGGCGGATCCTCCGATGATGGAATTCGCGGCAAAGCACGGAAACGCGAAAAGATTTCTGGAAAAATATTGACGAAAATCATTCGGCATGGAAGGCTTTTTCCAACACAGGGGGATTGCATGGTCGAAATCGCCGAAAATGCCGTGGAGATCCTGAACCCGGACGGGCGCGGCGCGGCCATCATCGTATGCGAACACGCGTCGAATCATATCCCCGCCACCTGGGGCGATCTTGGCCTCGACGCCGCTGCGCGCCAGAGCCACGCGGCCTGGGATCCGGGGGCGGCCCCGGTCGCGCGGCGGCTGGCAGAGGCGCTTGATGCGCCGCTCGTCGCCGGGGCCGTGTCGCGGCTGGTCTATGATTGCAACCGCCCGCCCGACGACCCGAGCGCCATGCCCGCACAAAGCGAGACCATCGCCGTGCCCGGCAATGCCGGGCTGAGCGCCGCCGAGCGCGCGGCGCGGGTGCGCGCGGTCTATGCCCCCTTCACCGACGCTCTGTCGGCGCTCATCGCCCGGCGGCAGGCTGCGGGCGCGCCATTCGCGCTTGTTACCATCCACAGCTTCAGCCCGACATGGTTCGGCACGCCCCGCGCGGTGGAAATCGGTATCCTGCATGATGCCGATACGCGGCTGGCCGATGCGATTCTGGCCGGGGCAGGGGTGCTTTCGCACCGCGATATCCGCCGCAACGCGCCCTACGGCCCCGAGGATGGCGTCACCCACACGCTGCGCGCGCACGGGCTCGCGAACGACCTGCCCAATGTCATGATCGAGCTGCGCAACGACCTGCTCGCTACCCCTGCCGCGCAAGAGCGAATGGCCGGCGAGGTGCTGCGCCTGCTCTGCCCGGCGCTTGCCGCGCTTGGCCTGCGGGAGGGGCACGATGCCTAGGGCGATCCTTGCCTATATCCGGGTGGTCGACAGGCTCAACCGCGGTATCGGGCGGCTGGCCATGTATTTGCTCTTCGCGCTGATGGGCGTGTTGCTGTGGTCGTCGGTGTCCAAGACCTTCTTCAACCCTGCGCTCTGGACACTGGAGACCGCGCAATTCGTGATGGTCGCCTATTACGTTCTGGGCGGGCCCTATTCGATGCAGATCGGCGCGCATGTGCGGATGGACCTGTTCTATGGCGACTGGAGCCTGCGCCGCAAGGCGGCGGTGGATGTGGTCACGATGCTGTTCCTGCTCGTCTATCTCGGGGTGCTTCTCTATGGCGGTATCAGTTCGGCGGCCTATGCGCTGGGCTATTTTGGCACCGAGCCGCTCGTGTTCTTCCGCGATCTGGCGCTGGCCCTTGTCACCGGCGGGGCGGAGGCTGCGTCGGGCCTGCTGGGTCATATGGAGCGCAGCTCATCCGTGTGGCGGCCGGTGCTCTGGCCGGTCAAGGCGGTCATGATCCTTGGCGTGACGCTGATGCTGCTGCAATGCCTGGCCGAGCTTTTCAAGGATATCGCGCGCCTGCGCGGCGAGGAGGTCGGCGATGTCCTATGAGATGATCGCGCTCTTGATGTTCGCCACGATGATGGTGCTGCTCTTCACCGGGCAGCGGGTGTTCGGGGCCATCGGCTTTGTCGCCGTGATCGCCGCGCTGGCGCTCTGGGGGGACCGGGGCGGGTTCGATATCGCTTTTGCCTCGGCGATGAAGCTGATGAAATGGTATCCGCTGCTGACCCTGCCGATGTTCATCTTCATGGGTTATGTCCTGAGCGAAAGCCGCATTGCCGACGACCTTTACAAGATGTTCCATGTCTGGATGGGGCCGGTGCGCGGCGGGCTCGCGATTGGCACGATCGGGCTGATGGTGCTCATCTCGGCGATGAACGGGTTGTCGGTGGCGGGCATGGCGATCGGTGCCACCATCGCGCTGCCGGAACTGCTCAAGCGCAATTACGACAAGATCATGGTCACCGGCGTGATCCAGGCGGGATCGTCGCTCGGCATCCTGGTGCCGCCCTCGGTGGTGCTGGTGCTTTATGCCATGATCGCGCGGCAGCCGGTGGGGCAATTATGGCTTGCAGGGGTGGTGCCGGGGCTGATGATGGCCGCGATGTTCATCATCTACATCTATATCCGCTGCCGGTTGCAGCCGCATCTCGGCCCTGTCCTCCCGGCCGAAGAACGCACCATGCCCCTGCCCGAGAAGCTGCGCCTGCTGCGCGCGGGCCTGTTGCCGGTGGGGATTTTCGCGGTGATGATGGTGCCCTTTGTCAACGGCTGGACGAGCCTTGTCGAAAGCTCGGCCATCGGCGCGCTCGCTGCCTTTGCCGCCGCCGTTCTCAAGGGCCGGATGACCCGTGCGGTGTTCGAGAAGAGCGTGCGCAGCACGCTGGCGATATCGTGCATGTTCATGTGGATCATCCTCGCCGCGCTGGCCTTTGGCGCGGTGTTCGACGGGCTGGGCGCGGTCAAGGCGATTGACAGCCTCTTCACCGAAAAGATGGGCCTGTCGCCGTTGATGATCCTGATCCTGATGCAACTGAGCTTCATCGTGATGGGCACGTTTCTCGACGATACCGCGATGCTGGTGATCGTCGCCCCGCTTTACGTGCCGCTGGTGGGCGCGCTGGGCTTTGATCTGATATGGTATGGTGTGCTTTATACCATCACCACGCAGATCGCCTATATGACGCCGCCCTTTGGCTATAACCTCTTTCTGATGCGGGCGATGGCCCCGCCGGAAATCACGCTCTACGACATCTATCGCTCGATCATCCCCTTTGTCGGCGTGATGATTGTCGCGCTCGGCTTTATCATCGCCTTCCCGCAACTGGCGCTGTGGCTGCCGGGGCTGGTCTATGGCAATTAGCAAATCAACCGAGAACTCCGCCAACGGAGCGGGCAAAATCGAGCAAACAACAGGAGAGACGACCATGACCACGAGAAGAAAATTCCTCACCACCGCCGGGATCGGCGCGGCGGCCACGCTGGCCTCGCCCGCCATCGTCAAGGCGCAGACCCCGATCAGGTGGCGGCTTCAGACCTATGCCGGGGCCGCGCTGGGCGAACATGTGACCAAGCCGATGGTGGATTACGTCAACAATGCCGCCAATGGCGAGATGGAGATCGAGATTTTCTACGCCGATCAGATCGTGCCCACCGGAGAGCTGTTTCAGGCGCTTCAGCGCGGCACCATCGACGCGGTGCATTCGGATGACGATTCGATGGCCTCGCCCACGCCGCTGCGGCAGTTCGGCGGCTATTTCCCCTTTGCCACCAAGCATATTCTCGACGTGCCGGTGCTCTTCAACCAATACGGCCTCGCCGATATCTGGCGCGAGGAATATGCCAAGGTCGGCGTGCAATGGATTTCCGCCGCAGGCCAGGATCCGTGCAACTTCAACACGAAGAAGGAAATCAAATCGGTCGCCGATCTCGACGGGCTGAAGCTTTATACTTTCCCGACCGCCGGCCGGTTCCTGGCGAAATTCGGCGTGGTGCCGCTCAACATTCCCTACGAGGATGCCGAAGTGGCGGTGCAGACCGGCGAGCTTGACGGCATGGCCTGGTCGGGGATCACCGAAGATTACACCGTGGGTTGGGCCAATGTGACCGATTATTTCCTGACCAACAACATCTCGGGCGCCTGGATCGGATCCTGGTTCGTCAACCAGCGGCAATGGAGCGACCTGCCCGACCACCTCAAGCAACTGGTCATGGCCGCGACCGAGGCCAGCCACACCTATCGCAACCAGTGGTATTGGGGCGGCGAGGCGCGGCTTCGGGCGACCGGCGACAAGCTCAAGCTGCGCACCGTGCCCGCCGAGGAATGGGCCGAGGTGGAAAACGCCGCCAAGGATTTCTGGAACGAGGTGGCGCAGGAAGGCGAGATCGAGCAAAAGATCGTCGGCATCTTCCGCGAGTATAACGAGGTCATCAATCAGGCCGGCCCGCCCTATACCAACGGTTGAGCC
>DISF01000018.1:0-37588 GCA_002421985.1 Roseovarius sp. UBA6217
CGCTGGAAAACGTCGCCACCCCGCTCGAACTTGCGGGACGGCGCGATGCGCGCGAGCGCGCGATGGAAGAGTTGACCGCCGTGGGCCTTGGTGCGCGCGCGGGGCACTATCCCGCACAGCTTTCGGGCGGCGAACAGCAGCGCGTGGCGCTGGCCCGCGCCGCCGCCCCGCGCCCCGATCTCATCCTCGCAGACGAGCCGACCGGCAATCTCGACAGCGCCACCGGGGCGGGCATCGTCGATCTTTTGTTCGGGCTGCGCGACCGCGACGGCGCGACGCTGGTGCTTGTCACCCACGATCCCGCCCTTGCCGCGCGCTGTGACCGGGTGATCCGCCTCATCGACGGGCGCATCGCCCCGGCGGCAGCATGAGCGTCGCGGTCGCGGCCCGGATCGCGGCGCGCGAATTGCGCGGCGGGCTGCGCGGCTTTCGCATCTTTCTGGGTTGCGTGATCCTCGGCGTGGCGGCCATCGCCGCCGTCGGCACCCTGCGCGAGGCGGTGCGCGCGGGGCTGGCCACCCAAGGCGCAGAGCTTCTGGGCGGCGATGCCGAGATCGAGCTGACCTATCGCTTTGCCGCGCCCGAGGAGCGGGTATGGATGGAGAATGTGGCCACGCGCCTCTCCGAGGTGGCCGATTTCCGCTCGATGGCGGTGGCGGGCGAGGTGCGCGAACTGACCCAGGTCAAGGCGGTGGACGCCGCCTATCCCCTTGTCGGGACGGTTGACCTTGCCCCCGACATGGCGCTTGCCACGGCGCTTGCCGGATCGGGGGGCCTGCCCGGTGCGGTGATGGAGCCGGTGCTCGCCACGCGGCTCGGCATTGCGGTGGGCGACGAGTTTCGCCTTGGCGATCAGCGCTTTATCCTCATGGCCACGATCACCCGAGAGCCCGATCCCTCGCGCGCGGGCTTTGGCCTCGGGCCGCGCAGCATCGTCGCGAAATCGGCGCTCGATGGCTCTGGGCTGCTCTCGCCCGGATCGCTTTTCTCCTCGCGCTACCGGCTCGACCTGCCCGAGGGGGCCGATCTCGACACCCTCGCCGCCCGCGCCGAGGCAGAGCTTGCCGAGAGCGGCGCGCGCTGGAACGACGCCCGCAACGCCAGCCCGCGCGTGGCGGAATTCGTCACCCGGCTTGGCGCGTTTCTGGTGCTGGTGGGGCTGTCGGGGCTGGCAGTAGGGGGCGTGGGCATCTCGGCGGCGCTGCGCTCCTATCTCGCCGAAAAGGTCCATGTGATTGCCACGTTGCGCACGCTCGGGGCCGATCAGGCCACTGTTTTCATGATCTATTTCCTACAGGTTGCGGTGCTGGCGCTCATGGGCATCGCAGGCGGGCTCCTCCTTGGCGTGGGCCTGCCGATGGCGCTCGGGCCGCTCATATCCGCACGTCTGCCGGTGCCTGCGGTCTTTGCACCCTATCCCGCGCCGATGATCGAGGCCACGCTCTATTCGGTGCTGAGCGTGCTCATCTTCACGCTATGGCCGCTGGCGCGGGTGCGCGAGGTGCGCGCCGCCGCCCTCTACCGGGGTGCGGCAGAGGCCACCGAGGGCCGGCCCGGCTGGCGCTGGGTGCTGGCCACCGTTGCGCTGTTCGCGCTTCTTGTGACGGCGGCGGCGATCTTCTCGGGCAATCCCCGGCTCACGCTCTGGACGGCGGGGGCGATCCTGGGGGCGGGGGCGCTTCTGTGGCTGGCGGCGGCAGCGGTGGTGCGGGCTGCGCGCGCATGGCGACCCCGGCTGCGCGGGCGGCCCGCGCTGGGCTGGGCGCTGGGCGCGATCGGGGGGCCGGGCAGCACGGCAGGGCCGGTGATGCTGGCGCTTGGGCTGGGCCTGTCGGTGCTGGCCGCGGTGGGGCAGATCGACGGCAACCTGCGCCGCGCCATCGCGGGCGATCTGCCCGAGCGCGCGCCGTCCTTCTTCTTTGTCGATCTGCAACAGGATCAGGTGGCGTGGTTCCTTGAGCGTCTTGATACCGATCCGGGCGTCTCGCGCGTCGATCACGCGCCGATGCTGCGCGGCATCATCACACGGATCAACGACCGCCCTGCCCGCGAGGTGGCCGCCGGCCATTGGGTGGTCGAGGGCGACCGCGCGGTAAGCTATGCAGACGCGCTGCCCGCCCGCACCACGATCACCGCAGGCACGTGGTGGGGCGCGGGCTATGACGGGCCGCCACAACTCAGCTTTGCCGCCGAAGAGGCCGCCGAGATGGGGATCGGGATCGGCGACGAGATCACCGTGAACATCCTCGGGCGCGACATCACCGCGCCGATCACCTCGCTGCGCGAGGTGGATTTCTCCAGCGTCGGCATGGGCTTTGTCATGCTGATGAACCCCTCGGCGCTGGCGGGCGCGCCGCACAGCTTCATCGCCACGGTCTATGCCGACAGCCCCGCCACCGAAGAGGCGATCCTGCGCGACGTGACCGACCGCTATCCCAATGTCACCGCCATCAACGTGCGCGATGCGCTCTTGCGCGTGACAGATCTTCTGGCGAGCCTCGCCTCGGCCACGTCATGGGGGGCGTCGGTCACGCTTCTGACCGGGTTTCTGGTGCTGATCGGCGCGGCGGCGGCGGATGCGCGGGCGCGCCGCGTTGAGGCCGCAATCCTCAAGGTGCTCGGGGCCACGCGCGCACGCATCCTTGTGGGGCTGGCGCTCCGGGCGCTGATCCTCGGGGCCGCCGCGGGGCTGGTGGCGCTGGGCGCGGGGCTTTTGGGCGGCTGGGCGGTCAGCCGCTTCGTGATGGAGACGGAATTCACGGTGATCTGGCCCTCGGCGATTGGCATCATCGCGGGCGGCACTGGCGTCACGCTTCTGGCGGGGCTTGGCCACGCCCTCGGGCCCCTCGCCGCGCGCCCCGCCCGCGTGCTGCGCGCGCAGGAATGAAGCGGGCAGCGGCGGGCCCAGCGCCCGGCGCCTGCGTGGCAAAGGTCACCGCCCGCTACGGTCTCTGGCCGCCGCTCTCCAGCACCGCCCGCGCAGCGCGCGCCTCAAGCTCGCTATAACCCGCCGCCACCGCGCGCATCGCCGCCAGCGGCCCCGCCCGCGCGGCAAAATCCGCCTCCGACATGGCCGCCACGGCGCGCTGGACGTCCTCCAACCCCTCGCAGATCACCATCGCCCGCGCATCGAAAAACCGCCCGATATCCGGCGCGCCCCAATAGATCGGCACCGTCCCGCAGAGCAGCGCATCCACCAGCTTCTCGCTGAAATAGCCCGGCTCGCGCACATTCTCGATCACCACCGAATAGCGGTAGGGGGCAAGGCCCTCGGCCTTGTCGGCGATTGGGCGATAGCCCATCCCCATCACATCGATATCCGCACCGGATGCACGCGCCCACTCCACCACGCGGTGCCGCAGCCGGTGCCCCGGCTGCGACCGCTTGGCCGAGGCGATGAGCGAACACATCGCGCGCTTCTCGCAACGCACCTCGCGCCAATGCGGCACCCAGGTGCCGCCCATCGGAAACTCCACCGCGTTCGGGATCGCCGCACAGAGCGCCGGATCGCCGCTCAGCACCCGGAAAAACCGCCGGTAAGCGCCCCATTCCAGCAACCGCATGTGATGGCCGTGAATGGCGCGCGGCTCTCGAAACAGGAGCGAGACCCGCGCCCGCGTGCCGAAACCGGGGCGCAGATAGAGCGTGTCGCGCGGCGGCACGATCAGGTGATCGTCGCGGCCCAGATCGCCCAGCACCGCGCCGCCGATGCCCTCGGGCACGCCAAGAGGCCACTCGAACGACGCAAGCGGCAGGCGGGCGGGCCGCAGGCCCAGCGCCCGCCCGTATGGCAGGATCGCAACCTTCGGGGATGTCACGCGCGCGCCGTCCTTTTGCCGGGATCACCGCCCGCGTGATAGGCGCAAACCGCCGCCAAAGGCAATCAGTGAACGGCCACGGGCTCCATGTCGTTCTGCCGCGCAAGGAAAAACGCCATCCTGCGATCGGCGACCAGCGCCAGCCGCTCGCCTTCGGTGCTGTGCACGGCATAGAGCGTGTCGCGCCCGCCAAGCCGCGCGCGCATCTCCTGCGGCAGTTCTTCGACCTTTACCGGGCGCACATAAACGATGGGCCGCCCCGCGCCCGAGTCGATGCTGCTGTCGATGTCATACTTGGTATCCATCCGCCTACCCTCTCCTGATCGCGACCCGCTGCACCACCGGCTCCGGCTCGATGCGCCGCAGATCGACATGCAACAGACCGTTTTCCATGACCGCCTCGCCCACCTCGACGCCGTCGGCCAGCACGAAAGAGCGCTGGAACTGCCGCGCCGCGATGCCGCGATGCAAAAACACGCGCGCACCCGCATCCTCGGATTGCCGCCCGCGAATGACCAGTTGCCGGTCCTCCACGGTGACCGACAGATCACCGTCGGCAAAGCCCGCCACCGCCAGCGTGATGCGATAGGAATTCTGCGAGGTCTGCTCGATATTGAAGGGGGGATAACCTTCATTGCCGGATTTGGCGCTGCGCTCCAGCAGCCTCTCAAGCTGTTCGAACCCCAGAAGATAGGGATGCGTCCCCAGTGTTAGCTTTGTCATCGACACGTCCTTGGCTAAGCGACCGTCCATATTCGGGGCCCCTCGACGGCGACCCCGAGACCGGAATATGGGGGCCGCCCGCGCCGCGTGCAAGACCTTTGCCAAACGCCCCGGATCGGCTATTCTACGGGCCTGTCAGCCGGAGAGGACCCGCTTGCCATGAATGCCTTCAGCGACCTTTCGATGAAACCCGAGGAGGTTCTGCGCGTCGAACTCGAAGAATTCCGCCGCGAACACGCCGATCTCGACGCGGCGATCCGCGCGCTTCAGGAACGCCCCACCGCGGATCAGCTCATGCTGCAACGGTTCAAGAAGAAAAAACTCTGGCTGCGCGACATGATCGCCCGCATCGAGGACCGGCTTTATCCCGATATCATTGCGTAACCCCCCGTCATGGGTATAGTGCGCGCTCCAAATCAGGGGGCGCGGATATGACAGGCGTGAAAGTGGGCATCATCATGGGAAGCCAGTCCGACTGGCCCACCATGCGCGAGGCGGCGCATGTGCTCGACGAGTTGGGCGTGGCCTACGAGACGCGCATCGTCTCTGCCCACCGCACGCCGGACCGGCTCTGGGAGTATGGGCGCTCGGCGGTGGCGCGGGGCCTGCATGTCATCATCGCGGGCGCGGGCGGGGCGGCGCATCTGCCCGGCATGATGGCCTCCAAGACCCGCGTGCCGGTGATCGGCGTGCCGGTCCAGACGCGCGCGCTTTCGGGGCTGGACAGCCTCTATTCCATCGTGCAGATGCCCAAGGGCTTTCCCGTCGCCACCATGGCCATCGGGGCTGCGGGCGCGGCCAATGCCGGGCTGATGGCCGCCGCGATCCTCGCCAATGGCGATCCCGCGCTTGCCCGGCGGCTTGATGACTGGCGTGCCGCGCTCTCGGCCTCGATCCCCGAGGAGCCGCGCGATGACTGATCCCACAGCCCCCCTCGCCCCCGGTGCCACCATCGGCATTCTTGGCGGCGGGCAGCTTGGCCGGATGCTCTCGACGGCCGCCGCGCGGCTTGGCTTCAAGACCTGCATCTTCGAGCCGGGGGCCGATTGCCCCGCCAGCCATGTCGCCCATTCCCATATCCAGGCCGCCTATGACGACGAGGACGCGCTTCGCGCCTTTGCCGCGGCGGCGGATGTCATCACCTTCGAGTTCGAGAACATCCCCGCCGCGGCACTCGACCTGCTCGGGCACCTCACCCCTGTCCGCCCCGGTCGCCGCGCCCTCAAGGCAAGCCAGGACCGGCTGGTGGAAAAGGCATTCCTGCGCGATCTGGGGCTCGCCACCGCCCCTTTCGCCGCCGTCGATGATGCCTGCGACATGGCCGAGGCCCTCTCGGAGATCGGCACGCCGGGCCTCCTCAAGACCCGCTGTTTCGGCTATGACGGCAAGGGGCAGGCGCGGATTTCGACACCCGAGGAGGCCGAGGCGGCGCTGGCCGGGATGAACGGCCAGCCCGCGATCTACGAGGGATTCGTGGCGTTTTCCCACGAGGTCTCGGTGATCGCCGCGCGCGGGCTCGCGGGCGAGGTCGCCTGCTATGATCCGGGCGAGAACGTCCACGAGGGCGGCATCCTGCGCACCACCACCGTGCCCGCGCGGCTCTCGGCGGCGCAGCGCGCCGACGCGGCGCTGATCGCCGGGCGCATTCTCAACGCGCTCGATTACGTGGGCGTCATGGGGGTGGAGCTGTTCGTGACGCCCAAGGCCCTGATCGTCAACGAGATCGCGCCGCGCGTCCACAATTCCGGCCACTGGACGCAGGCGGGCTGTGCCATCGACCAGTTCGAACAGCATATCCGCGCCGTGACCGGCCTGCCGCTTGGCGATGGCGGGCGGCACTCGAACGTGGTCATGGAAAACCTCATCGGCCCCGACATGGACCGCCTGCCCGACCTGTTGCGCGATCCGCGCGCGGCGATCCACCTCTACGGCAAGGCCGAGGCCAGACCGGGCCGCAAGATGGGCCATGTCAACCGCGTCACCGGCGCGGCGGGATAAGGGTGGCACGCCGCCGCCAGTTTTAGACACCTGACACAAGGTGGTCGAGGCTACACAGGGGGGCGGTCGTGGCCTGTTGCTGCCATTCGATATGATGCGCTGAGCCGCGCGGTGCCCGACCGCGGGGGGGCGCTGCAACGGATATGGAATGCGCTTTATGGTGCCAAATACTGCAACAATTGTGCGGGCTTGGACGTTGCAAAAGCGCCCGCCCGGGGGGCGGCCCGGCGATGCGCGGCGGCGTGCAAGCACGCCTTGACTCCGCGCGGGGGCCAAGCCCTTAACCTCCGCTCCAGGCCATTCACGACACCTGCCGCGCCGCATTGCGCCGCATTGCAGGCCGGATCATCATCGGCCAACACCTGTCAGATGCCGACCACGAGAGCCCCCATTGGTGCATCCTTCCCACTGGAAGGCTGGCCCTGTGTGATGCGAGACTTCTGCTTCCGGGGTCCCGTCGCGACGGCCCCCGGCGCACCCTGCCCCCCCCCCGGCTCGGCCCACGCCGCTCCCCGCCCGGGCGCCTTGCCGCGTCACATCCACCAGCGCGCGCGATCATGGCGCGCCAGCCAGCCGCCGACGCTGAAATGATCCCGCCGGATCAGCAGCACCAGCGCGATGAACGCCGCCAGCACCGCGAGGTCGATCACCTGGTTGCGATTCACCGGGAATCCCCGCTCGCTGAGCGCGAAGGGATCAAGAAACCCCTCCCAGCGCCGGGTGACGGTAAAGAAATGCATGACCAGCAGGCTGCCATACGCAAAATATCGCAGCACGCCGAGCACCACCAACACGCAGATCGCGATCTGCACGCCGCCCAGCGCATAGATCTGCACAAGGCTCGCATCCACCCCGTCGAAATTCCGCGCAAGCGCCTGGTATTGCTTTGGCGTGATGATCTTGTGCGCCGCCCACAGGAATATGAACCACGCCAGCCCCAGCCGCAGGATCAACAGCGCCAGACCGTCCAGCCTGTCCTGCACCGACAGCCGCGTTTCCGTCTGTGATGTCATCTCCGCCTGCCTCCGATCTGCCTCCTTTCTCGCTAACCGCAACGCGGCATTCGCGCAATTCACAGGTTGGTCAGACAGCTTCCCTCCGACGCGCGCCCCGAATCGGCGGGCCTGCCAATCACAGTCATCATCCTGGCACCCAAGCGTTACGACTTCGTTGACATATTCCCGGTCCTGCGAACGCCGCGCACATGCCCGCCAATGCCAGATTGCGCGCGCCATAAGGCCAGTCTATCCTGACGGAATGGCCATCCCCGTCGAGACCTTTTTCCTGTCGCCCGATGCCGAGGGCACGCTTCAGGCGCAGATCCGGCAGATGATCGCCGGGGGCATCCTGTCGGGGCGGTTCCGCAAGGGCGAAAAGCTGCCCTCCTCGCGCAAACTCGCCGCGCATCTTGGTGTGAGCCGCATCACCGTGACCCTTGCGCTCACCGAATTGCAAGCCAGCGATTACCTGCAATCGCGCGACCGGTCCGGCTACTATGTCTCTGAAAACGCACCGGAACCTCCGGCTTTCTCCGATCTCTCCCCGCGCAGCGATTCGGTCGACTGGGCGCGCGCGCTCGGGCGGCGTTACAGCGATGGCGACACGCCCGAAAAGCCGCTCGACTGGGCGCGCTATCCCTACCCGTTCATCTATGGCCAGACCGACCCGGCGCTTTTCGACCATGCCAACTGGCGGCACTGCGCGCTCCGGGCGCTGGGCGCGCGCGATTTTCACGCGCTGAGCGCCGATCACTATGACCGCGACGACCCCAAGCTGGTTGAATTCATCGCCCGCCACATCCTGCCGCGCCGCGGAATCCTTGCCCAACCATCTGAAATCCTTGTCACAATGGGCGCGCAGAACGCGCTCTGGCTGGCCGCGCAGGTGCTGTTGACCCAACGCCGCACGGCGGTGATCGAGAACCCCTGCTATCATGCGCTGCGCGATATTCTGACCCAGTCGCGGTGTCATCTGCACCCTGTGAGCGTGGATCGCGACGGGCTCCCCCCCGAGGCGCTGCCCGCGCGCGCCGACGTGATCTTTACCACGCCGAGCCACCAGGCCCCGACCAATGCCACAATGCCGCTGGCGCGCCGTCACGCGCTCTTGCGGCGCGCCGCCGAGATGGAGGCGCTCATCGTCGAGGATGATTACGAGTTCGAAATGGCCTTCATGCGCGCGCCGCTGCCGGCGCTCAAATCGCTCGATACCGAGGGGCGGGTGATCTATGTGGGCTCCTTCTCCAAATCGATCTTTCCGGGGTTGCGGCTTGGCTATCTTGTCGGATCAAAACCGTTTATTCGAGAGGCGCGGGCGTTGCGCGCCTCGGTGCTGCGCCATCCTCCGGGCCTGATGCAGCGCAGCGCGGCCTATTTCCTCAGCCTTGGCCATTATGACAGCCTGATCCGCCGCATGGCGCGGGTGTTTGCCGAGCGCCGCCGGGTGATGGAGGCCGCCCTCGCCGCGCACGGGCTCGAGATTGCCGGGCGCGGGGCGTTCGGCGGCTCGTCAATCTGGATGCAGGCCCCGCGCGACGTGGACATGTCGCAGGTTGATACGCGGCTGCGCGCACGCGGCGTCCTGATAGAGCCGGGCGCGCCGTTTTTCCACGGCGCGGCGCGCCCGCGCAACCACTACCGCCTGGCATATTCCTCTATCCCGGAGGAGCGTATCCCCGAAGGCGTCGCGCGTCTGGCACAGGAACTGGCGCCGACTCCGCCCCGGCGGGGCAGGTAACATCCGCGCCAACATCACCCCCATGCCCCGAGGATACGCCCGTGAAGATGACCACCGGGGAAGCCTTTGTCAAAACCCGGCAACGGCATGGCATCCGACATGCGTTCGGGATCCCCGGCTGGGCCTTCATGCCGACTTCCGATCTCTTCCCCAAGGTCTGCATTACCGTCCGGGATGCGTCAGCTATATTATGGCAAGCGGTAGCGATCAGATTTCATCCTCGCTCCACTCGCCCCCCTCAGGCGCGCGCCGTTTTGCCCAGAACCGGTTCCAGCGCACGCGGATTGCCCAGTAAAGCGCGCCCAGAAGCACCAGCACAATGATGTTGAACCACGGGATGATCCGCGCATCCGGCCCCTCGACCTCCCAGATCGCGACGGCATTGGGATAGATCGACAGGAATTCGTTGCGCCAGCCGTAATGGCGCACGGCCACCCATTGCGCGGTCTCGGCGGACTTCTTCGAGATCATGTCCGACGCCTTGGCCTGAAGGTTCGAGGTGTTGAACTTGAAATAGGGCGGCCAGCCCCAGCCGGTATCCTCGTTGCGATAGATCATCGGCTTGTCATTGGCGCGGAAGGTCTGGATGAAGAACACGTCGCGCTCGGTCGCGGCGACGTTCTCGCCGGTCGCGGCGTTCGACCAGAACAGCGCATTCTCGCCCGGATTGACCCGCTTTTCATAGGTATCGGTGATCCGCACGATATCGTGCTGCGGCAGGGTATAGTGCAGGAACGCCAGCACCAGCCCCCAGAAGACCGCCCGAAACCCCCATTTGACATAGACCATTTCCCGGCCTCCTCAGTTGAAATTCGTGAGCCAGACAAGCAGCGTCACCGCGCTGGCCGGCACGATGAAGACGAGCCATAACAGCCTGCGCCGCAAGGAGTGCTCGTATTGCGCCATCCCCTCGGCGATATAGGCATCGCGATTGCCGGGGCGGCCTACGGCGTCCCAGTCCTGTTCCATTCGCGCGCGATGCCTGGCGCGGAAATACCATGACAGGCCCAGATAGAGCGCGCCAAGGGCAATCCCCCCGAAGATCACAAGCCGCATCAGCGCAACCATGTCCCGTCTCCCGCCCGCACCCCTCTTGACAGGCGCGCGCGCCCCTTGTGCCTCAAAACCGGCGGTTGCGCAAACGTGACATGACATGGGCCGGGTGAAGCCCACCGCGCGCGCGGCCCCGTCTCAGGCCGCCCGTGCCGCAGCAAGCGTGATCGCCTCATAGGATTTCAGCACCGGCCAGAGCGGGCGCGGATGCTCGGGCAGGCGCGCGCGGTTGAGCCCGGCCAGAAGGCTCATCGCCACGATCTCGGGCTGGCGCCTTATCCGCCCCAGATAGAGGCTCTCGCTGCGCGCGCCTGCGGCCTCGATCTCCTCATGCTCTGGCAGCACGAGACCATGATAGCGCACCAGCAGCCCCGATTCGGCGTAAACGGCGGCCGATCCGTTGACCAGATGACAGGCCGCGACCAGCACCGCCTCGCAGCCGAACAGGTATTCCACGTCCGAGCCGCCGATCACCAGCCGCTGATGCGGGGCCACGACGATATCGGCGCGCAGCCCGAAATAGGGCGCGCGCAGCCGAACGGGGCGAAAACTGCCTGCCGCGGGCACGCGGCGCTCGAGCCGGTGCAGCACCGGCACCACCGCGCCCCCCGTGCCGCGCACGCAATCGCCCCGCCGCAGGCGCGCCGCCTCGACATAGCCCTGCGGCGTGCGCACCGGCACCGTGCCCAAGAGGCCCGGCATCGGCCCGACCGGCTCGACCTCGTCGGACAGCGCGGCAAAGATCACCTCCGGATCAAGATGGCGCTGGCGCGGATCGGTGAAGGCCGTGCGCAGATCCGCGAGCGGCATCGGGTGCGGCGGCGGCACTTTGATGCTGCGCACGCCGATGATACCGGGCCGCTCCAGCGACAGCCGCCCCCAGCGCGCGGGCGCATCCCAGCTATAGCTGATGCGCAGGCTGTCGGCGCGGTCGTCGGGCCGGAACGCCAGGGTTGCGTGGCGCACGTCGCGCCCCTGCGTTTCGATCAGAACCACGCCCCCCGACGGCAAAAGCTGAAGCGAGAAACTGCCATGCCAGGGATGCGTGCGCCCGAAGGACAAAAGCACCTGTGGCCGTTGCCCGATCGCGGGCCGTGTCTCGATCATCAGCGTGCCGCGCGGCAAGAGCGTGGTCGGATCGGGTTGCGGCTGTGGCGCTGTGACGCCGAAGCCGCCTGCCGCGAACTGCCCGCCGTCGCGACCGGTCAGCGCGATCCAGCCCATCTCAGGCCGCCCGCCCCGGATGCCGCAAGAGCCGCGCCTCAAAGGGCCGCAGCGTGCGCCGCGCGGCGGGGCTGTAGCCTGCGCCGGTGGCGGGGTCGATCTCGGGGAAAAGCGCGTGTATCTCGGCCAGCGCCTCTTGCTCGAAGCTGCGCGCCGCCTGCGGCCCCGGCAGAAAGCTCTCGGTGGCGAGACCCTCCGACCAGATCACCTGATGGCGGTCGAACATCACATGGACATAGGTGACCTCGCCCCCCTCCACGCGCCGCACCGAACGGTCATTGACCAGATCGCGCGCCGCCACCAGAACCTCGCTCTCGCCAAACAGCAATTCGGCCAGCGCATCGCGCACCAGCACCCGGTGCAACGGCGAAAGCCATAGCTCGCCATGCGCGCCGAACGTGTCGGCGGCGATGCGGATCGGCGCGAAATCGCCCGTTGCGGCCACGGTGCGGCACCCGGTCCAGCGCAGCGGCTGCGCGCCCTCATCGCGGGTGAGCACCAGATCGCCGGGGCGCAGCATCTCGACCGGCACCTCGCCGCCCGGCGTGCGCAGGCGCGTGCCGGCAACGAAACAGGGCACGGAATCGACCGTCACGATGCCGGTATCGCTCTGCCCGGTGCTGCTTGTGACCCCGTAGGTAAAGTTGACCACCTCGGTATCGCCATCGCCGATCAAGGTCACCGTGCCGTCGGCGTTGAGCTCGATCTGCTGGCCCGAGGGCAGCGTGACGATATCGCCCGCCACAACCGCCTGCCCGTTGAGATGGGTGATCGTGAGCGTGCCGCCGGTCGTGTTGACATCGTTGGCCAGAAGATCGACGGTCCGGCTGCCATCGGGATAGAGCGTGACGCTGTCGGCATTGGCCACCAGCGTGGACTGAAGGCTGCTGGCGGCGATCAGCAGGTTGGAATCGTATCCGGCATCGTTCACATCGGCGATCCCGATGCGGATCGAATTGACCTCGCCCGCATTGACCGGGATGGTCAGGCTCATGGTCAGTGTGAAGCCGTCCATCTCTGTGTTGAAGTCGCTGCCGGTATTGTCGACAAACAGATTCGCATTCGAGGCGTCATTGATATTGTTGGGGGCGACAATACCGCTGCCGACATTGATCGGCACCAGTGTCCCGTTGATCCAGACGCCCACGAAATCCTGAAACTCGCTGGTGGTGAATTCAGGGTATTCCTCTGAGGCAAAGACGAACTGCATCGTCATCACATCGCCGGTCGGGATGAAATCGACATCTATCCACGCGGCATCGAAGGTCGGTGCCCCGGCGGCGGCATTGAACAGCGGATTGTTGTCCACCCCGTTCGTGTTGGTGCCGGTGTCGGGGTTCTGGTTGGCATCGTTGTTCACCCACCAGGCCCAGGATGGCCCATTCGCCGGCGCGTTCGTGAAATCGCCTGCGCGCCCCGTCGACAGGATCACCCCGGTATCCGAGGGCGTCACGCCGGGCGAAACGCTGTCACCGTTGCTGTAGATGCCCGAAGAGCGCGCATCACCGGTATAGCTGGCACTCTGGATCGTGACGCCATCGCCGAATATGGCCTGCGCCATATCCATCGCCGACGCGTTGGTATTGACCGGGAGTTTGGATGCGGTCGCCATGTCTGTCCACCTCGCTCATGCAAGGCAGGACGTGCGATTTTCACAGATTCGGGCCATCACGGCGCATCACCCCGGTGATGTGCCGCCCTTTCCTCTGATCGGGCCCCTTGCGTCCGTTTTGACGGATCTTCGGACCCTTTTACCGCTCGTTTCGACCTGCCTCGGTCTTTGTTTTTTTCAAGTGATAGCAAATCTTTCCGGCCTTGTTAAGGTTAATCGGCGCTGCGCGCCATTTGCGCCCGCCCGCGATCCGCGCTAGCCAGGGCGCATCAGATGAAAGGTTGCCCCATGCCCGCCGCCCCGCTCGATCCCGTGCGCCTGACCGCCGATCTTATCCGTTGCCCCTCGGTCACGCCCGAGGAGGGCGGCGCGCTGCGGCTGCTGGAGGGGGTTTTGGCGGAGGCGGGCTTTGCCTGCACACGGGTGGACCGGGGCGGCGTGGCCAATCTCTTTGCCCGCTGGGGGGCCAGAGGGGCAGCGCGCAGCTTCGGCTTCAACGGCCATACGGATGTGGTGCCGGTGGGTGATGAGGGCGCATGGTCGGTGCCACCTTTCGGGGCCGTCGAAAAGGATGGGGTCCTCTACGGGCGCGGTGCCTCGGACATGAAATCCGGCGTTGCCGCCTTTGTCGCCGCAGCGGTGGATTTCGTCCGGCAGACGCCCCCCGACGGCGCGGTGATCCTCGCCATCACCGGCGACGAGGAGGGCGACGCGGTGGACGGCACCACCGCCCTGCTCAACTGGATGGAGGACACGGGAGAGCGCATGACCGCCTGCCTTGTCGGAGAACCGACCTGCCCCAACCGCATGGGCGAGATGATAAAGATCGGGCGGCGCGGATCGATGACCGCATGGATCACGATCACTGGCGTGCAGGGCCATTCCGCCTATCCGCAGCGCGCACGCAATCCGCTGCCCGCCATGGCGCGGCTCATGGACCGGCTGGCCTCGCATACCCTCGACGAGGGCACCGCGCATTTCGACCCTTCGACGCTGGCCATCGTCACAATCGACACCGGCAACCCCGCCACCAACGTGATCCCCGCCGAGTGCCGCGCCACCGTCAATATCCGCTTCAACGACGCCCATGACAGCGCCAGCCTTTCCCGCTGGATGCAAGGCGAGATCGACCGCGTGGCCGCCGAATTCGACGTTGCGGCCAAAATGCGCGTCAAGGTCTCGGGCGAGAGCTTCCTCACCCCGCCCGGCCCGCTCTCCGATCTCGTTTCCCGCGCGGTCGAGGCGGAAACCGGGGTTGTGCCCGTGCTCTCCACCTCGGGCGGCACCTCGGACGCGCGCTTTGTCAAGGATCACTGTCCGGTGGTGGAATTCGGCCTTGTCGGCCAGACCATGCATCAGGTGGATGAGCGGGTGGAGATTGTCCATATTCGTCAGCTAAAGACAATCTATACACAGATTTTGCGCGATTACTTTACATGAAGCAACAAACCCTCGTCGTCATGCTCAAGGAGCCCCGCCCCGGCCGCGTCAAGACAAGGCTGGGGCGCGGCATCGGCATGGTCTGCGCGGCGTGGTGGTTTCGTCATCAGGTCGCGCGGCTCCTGCGCCGGGTGGAGGATCCGCGCTGGCATCTGATACTCGCCGTCAGCCCCGACAGCGAAGGGCTGACAAGCCGCGTCTGGCCCGCCCACCTGCCCCGTGTGCCGCAAGGCCGGGGCGATCTGGGCGACCGGATGGCGCGGCTTTTCCGCAGCCTGCCGCCGGGCCCCGCGTGCATCATCGGGGCCGATATTCCGGGCATCGAGGCCCCCCATATCGCCCGCGCCTTTGCCGCGCTCGGGCACCATGACGCGGTGATCGGCCCGGCCCCAGATGGCGGCTACTGGCTCATCGGGCTGCGGCGCACGGGGGCCGTGCCCGCGCGCCTTTTTCATAACGTGCGCTGGTCCACCGACCACGCCCGCGCCGACACCATTGCCAGCCTCAAGGGCCACCGCATCGCCCTCATCGACCGGCTCCACGACGTAGACGAGGCGCGCGACCTCAATCGGCCAACCGCCCGAACACAAGCCTGAGAATTTCCGCCAGCCCCACCGCATCGTCGCGGCCAAAGGCTGCGGGCCGGTCGCTGTCGATATCAAGCACCGCGATCAGATCGCCGCCCGCGTTCCACACCGGCAACACGATTTCCGAGCGCGTGGACGCAGCGCAGGCGATATGGCCGGGAAACGCTTCGACATCATCGACGATCTGCACCTCGCCGCTGCGCGCCGCCGCCCCGCAGACACCCCTCGAGAACGGGATCACAAGGCAGCCATGCCCGCCCTGATACGGCCCGACTTTCAGCATTTCCGGCCCGGTCACCCGGTAGAACCCGGTCCAGTCGAAGCGCTCGTCCGCATGGTGCAACTCGCACACCACCGTGGCCATGAGCGCCACGGCATCCGTTTCGCCCTCGGTCAGCGACAAGATCGCCTTGGTCGTTCTGTCATAGTCGATGATCATGCCACGGATATGCCATGCCCCATCCCTCCACGCCAGTCCCCGCGCGCGGCCCATGTCTCCGCAGCAAAACGACACCGGGCGTATTGTGGCCGCGAATCAACACGCACCGACGGAAAACCGCAAGGTCAAATGCTCCCTTGGCCATTTTTCCAGGCTCGGTTAGACTCTCGCGATTGATCGGGCAATTCCGGAACAGAAAATGAAACTGCTCTGCGTCGGCGACTCGCATTCGCGTCTGATCGGCCTTAAGCCCGAGGGCGCGCGCTTCAGATATGGTCACCTGTCGCCGACCCGCATTCCCGCTTTCGATGAGGCCCATATTCTCAGCATCAAGGGGGCCACCGCTGCCGGATTTCAACCCAAGGATAACATGTCATCCTCATTTGCGCGCGCGACGCGCGCGATAAGGCGGCTCGATCCCGATGTGATCTGTTTTGGTTTCGGGCAGGTCGATGCAGAGCAAAGCTGTTATTACATGGCCCTGCGCGACGGCACCAGTATCGAGGCGGCGCTCGACGCAAAGACAAAGGTGCTGACACGGTATCTGCGTTTCTGCCTGCGGGCGGCCAAAGGGCGACACCTCGTCATCAAGGGGCTGAATACCTCGACCCTGCACAACACCGCCGATCTGCACAGGATGCTTCTGCGGAAAATTCCCCGCCAACTTGGACTTCCGCGCAAGCGGGCCGCCAGATGGCTCATGGCGCACGGGGTCGATATCGAAGCGCATCGCCACCTTAACACCGCCATGGCCGACGCGCTTCGCACGGCAACCGAAGTCGCCGGACTGCCCTATTTCGATCTGCGCGATCTGACCGCGCTGCCGGACAAGTCGGGGCTCACGCGCCCCGCGCTCTGCGGCAACGCGGGCGACGTCCACCTTGCGCAAACCCCAGATATTGAAACGGCCTTCGGCAGCGCACTCGCCCGCTCCGTCCGCATGCCCGAACGCCTGCAACCCGCGTGACGCCGGGGCGGAGCGCGGCCCGCTCAGGCCCGCTCGATGGCAATCGCCGTGCCCTCGCCGCCGCCGATGCAAATGGCGGCGACGCCGCGCTTCAGCCCGCGTTTCTCCAGCGCATTCAAGAGCGTCACCATGATCCGCGCGCCCGAGGCCCCGATCGGATGGCCCAAGGCGCAGGCCCCGCCATTGACGTTCATCCGATCGCGCGGCAGCCCCATCTCGTGCATGAAGGCCATGGGCACCACGGCAAAGGCCTCGTTCACCTCCCAGAGGTCCACATCCTCGATCCCCCAGCCCAGCCGTTTCAAGAGCTTCTGCGCAGCGGGCACCGGCGCGGTGGTGAACCATCCCGGTGCCTGCGCGTGGCTCGCATGGCCAAGGATGCGCGCGCGGATATTGAGGCCGCGCGCCTCCGCCGCCTCGCGCGAGGCGATGACCAGCGCCGCCGCCCCGTCGCTGATCGAGCTTGAATTGGCCGCCGTCACCGTGCCGCCCTCGCGGAAGGCGGGCTTGAGTTGGGGGATTTTCTCGGGCCGCGCCTTGGCGGGCTGTTCGTCGCGCGAAATCACCACCTCGCCCTTGCGCGTGCGGATCGTCACCGGGGCGATCTCGCCCTCGAACGCGCCCGTTTTCTCGGCATCGAGCGCGCCTTGCAGCGAACCCAGCGCATAGTCATCCTGCGCCTCGCGCGTGAACTGGAATTTCTCGGCGCAATCCTCGGCGAAGGTGCCCATAAGGCGGCCCTTGTCATAGGCATCCTCCAGCCCGTCGAGGAACATGTGGTCGAGCACCTGAGCGTGCCCGATCCGCGCGCCGCCGCGCATCTTGGGCAAGAGATACGGCGCGTTCGACATCGATTCCATGCCGCCCGCGATCATCGCCTCCGCATGGCCAAGCGCGATCTGGTCAAAGGCCATCATCGCCGCCTTCATCCCCGATCCGCACATCTTGTTGAGCGTGGTGGCGGGCACCTCTTCGCCCAATCCGCCAAGGAAACCCGCCTGCCGCGCCGGGGCTTGCCCCTGCCCCGCAGGCAGCACGCAGCCCATCAAGACCTCGTCCACCGTCGCCGCCCGCGCATCGTTGAGCGCCGCGCGGATCGCCGCGCCGCCCAGTGTCGCCGCCGCCACCCCGTCGAAATCCCCCTGAAAGCCGCCCATCGGCGTGCGGGCCGCGCCCGCGATCACAACGTCGCGCATTGTCATTCCTCCTTGAAATTCTCCGCCTGCTTACCGGATGGAAAGGAATCGGGTCCAGACTTGGCTGTATTACCACGTAACACGCCGGAGGCACGATGGAACTTCTCGAAACCTGTCACGACACGGTCAAGATCGTCACCGTTCCCGAATCGCGGATCGACGCGGCCGCCGCCATCCGCTTCAAGGATGCGATGCGCGCGGCCACGGCAGAGGGGCCCGATCACGTCGTGCTTGACCTCTCGAACGTGGCATTCGTCGATTCCAGCGGGCTCGGGGCCATCGTCGCAGCGATGAAGCAGATGGGCGAGGGGCGCAGGCTCGATCTCGCCGGTCTCACGCCCGACGTGGCCAAGGTGTTTCGCCTCACGCGGATGGACAGCGTGTTTGTCATCCATGACCGCGCAGATGCCACGGGCTGAGCGGCGCGCGCCCCGCAGGCATCGGGACCGGATCGGCACATGAGCACTGAATTTCATCTTCGGGCAGAGGCTGGCGAGATGTCGGTGCGTGGCCTTCTGTCGGCGCTGCGCGCCCGGCTGCGCGCGCATGGCCTGCCCGAGTCGGCCTGCGGCACGGTTGAAATCGTCCTCGCCGAGGCGCTCAACAATATCGCGGAACATGCCTATGCGGGCACGGACAGGGGCGAGATCGGGCTTCACGCGCGGCTTGGGCCTGCGGAACTGGTCTGCACGCTGAGCGACCGTGGAGCGGCGTTTCCCGCGCAGGTCCTGCCCGAGGGCCGCCTGCCCGAGATCGGACCGGGGCAGGACACGCTCCCCGAAGGCGGCTTTGGCTGGTTTCTCATCCGCAGCCTGACGCGCGACATCCATTACGCACGCGAGGCAGGGGGCAACCGGCTCACGCTCCGGTTCGATGTGCCGGATATCGACGAAACGGCCACCTGAGCCGCCCGCGACCGCGCCCTTGAAACCGTTGCGTGCAGGTGCCCCGATATGACCCCATTCCAACCCAACTGCTGCCGCAAGGAGATGTGAAACTGGTCTTGTAGCTGCATATGGCTTCCCCCGGCGTCGCGTGATTTTGCCCCCACCCATTGCGCGGCGCCGGGGTTCTTCTCTCGCTCGGACACGGCATTGGCATTCCCCGCAACCCGGCCTAGGCTGCGCGCGATTGCAAGACATCAGAGAGACAGACATGCGCGATTTCCACCTTCCGGGGCGCTCGGGCTCTTATGCCGCCAATGGCATGTGCGCCACCTCGCACCCGCTTGCCGCACGCACCGCCATTGACATGCTCGAACGCGGCGGCAACGCGATGGATGCGGCCATCGCGGGCGCGGTGCTTCTGGGCATATGCGAACCGCAGATGACCGGCATCGGCGGCGATTGTTTCGCGCTTTTCACCACGCCGGGTGATCCGACGATTCGCGCGCTCAACGGCTCGGGCCGCGCCCCCGCCGCCGCCTCTGCCGAGGCGCTGCGCGCTGCGGGGCACGCGACCGTGCCGCTGCACTCGGCCCATGCCGTCACCATTCCCTGCGCCATCGACGCCTTTTGCCGCCTGTCGGCCGATCACGGGCGGCTCGGTCTCGATGCGGTGCTCGCGCCCGCCATCCGCTATGCCGAGGAGGGCGTGCCGGTCGCGCCGCGCGTTGCCTTTGACTGGCCAATCGCTGGCAAGGCGCTTCAGGGCCATGGCATCACCCATTTCAGCCGCGCGGGCGCGCCGCTGAAAACAGGCGATATCTTCCGCGCCCCCGGTCAGGCCGAGGTGCTGCGGCGCATCGCCAAACACGGGCGCGCGGCATTTTACGAGGGCGAGGTGGCGGAGGACATGCTCGCCGCGCTGCGCGTGTTGGGCGGCACCCACGAGGCCGCCGATTTCGCCGCCGCCGAGAGCGATTACACCGACCCGGTGAGCGGCGATTACAAGACCGCCACGCTGGTCGAGCATCCGCCCAACGGCCAGGGCGCGACGGCGATTTTGCTGCTCAACATCCTGTCGCATTTCGACATCAAGGCAATGGCACCGGGCAGCGCCGCGCGCATCCATATCGAGGCCGAGGCGACCAAGCTCGCCTATGACGCGCGAAACCGCTTCATCGCCGATCCCGACCACACATCGCGGCTCGATCACATGCTGAGCATGGAGACGGCGGCGCGGCTTGCCGCGCTGATCGACCCGCGCCGCGCCATGCCCGCCGCCGCACCGCTCGCCGAGGCGGTGCATCGCGACACGGTCTATATCACGGTGGTTGATCGCGACCGCATGGCGGTATCGTTCATCTACTCGATCTTCCACGGCTTCGGCTCGGGCATCGCGTCGGAGAAATTCGGCATCCTACTGCAAAATCGCGGCGCGGGCTTCACGCTCGCGGCGGGCCATCCCAACGAGCTGGCCCCCGGCAAGCGCCCGATGCACACGATCATCCCCGGAATGCTGGCCGAAGGGGGGCGCGTGACCCTGCCCTTTGGTGTGATGGGCGGGGCGTATCAGCCCGCAGGCCACGCGCGGCTTGTTTCCAACATCGTCGATTTCGGCATGGATGTGCAGGCGGCCATCGACGCGCCGCGCGCCTTTGCCGATCCGGCGGGGGGGCTCAAGCTCGAACGCGGCCATGCGCCGGACGTGGCGCAGGCGCTCGCCGATATGGGCCACGAGGTGATCATCCCGGAGGTGCCTTTGGGCGGTGCCCAGGCGATCCGCATCCATGACAGCGGCGTGCTTGAGGGCGGCAGCGATGCGCGCAAGGATGGCTGCGCATTGGGGTATTGATTCGGGGGCGGGGGACAACCCCGCCACACCCTCAATTCAACTGGAAATGCAGCGGGTAATGCCCGTCCTCGAACGGCCCGAACAGATCGGGGATGTCGGGATGGTCCACCGGCTCGCCGGAATAGTCGGCAACGAGGTTCTGCTCGCTGACATAGGCCACGTAATAGCTTTGCTCGTTCTCGGCCAGAAGGTGATAGAACGGCTGTTCGCGCGACGGACGGCTATCCTCGGGGATGGCCGCATACCATTCCTCGGTGTTGGAAAACTGCGGGTCAACGTCGAATATCACCCCCCGAAAGGGGTGTTTCTTGTGCCTGACCACCTGGCCGAGTGCGTATTTTGCGTGAGTCTTTATCATCGTCCTTGCCCTAACACAGATATTTACCGCTGCAAGCGGGCTTTGTCCAATCATGTGCCGAAACGTGCTGGAAACAGTCTGTGAACGGGCGTGAGACGGGCATGGGCCAAGGGCCGCGTTTCATCGGGATGGGGGGATTCCCCCCGCAGCGCAAATCGGCTACACTCGGACAAAAAAGAACACAGCGAAAGCGAGAGGCAGATGAGCAGGATTTTCGGCGCGCTTCTGGCGCTACTTCTGGTGGCGTCCTGTGGCGGCGGTGGCTACGGCACGCCCCCCCGCGATCTCGACAATGCCTGTGCCATCCTCAACGAGCGGCCCGAATATGCCCGCGCCTTTCAGGTTTCCGAGCGGCGCTGGGGCATTCCCGCCCATGTCCAGATGGCGACCATCTATCAGGAAAGCAAGTTCGTCAGCGATGCGCGCACGCCCTATCGCTGGACCCTCGGGGTGATCCCGACCGGGCGGATCAGTTCCGCCTACGGCTATAGCCAGGCGCTTGACGGCACATGGGAAGAATACATGGCGGAAGCCGGTCGCTGGGGCGCGCGGCGCACGGATATTCGCGATTCGGCGGATTTCATCGGCTGGTATATGGCCAAATCCACCGAGCGGCTGGGGATTTCGCCGCATGACGCGCGCAACCAGTATCTTGCCTATCACGAGGGGCGCACCGGTTTTGCCCGCGGCAACCACAATTCCAAGCCGTGGCTGATGCGCGTCGCCGCCGATGTAGAGGCGCGCGCCCAGCGCTATCGCGCGCAGCTTGGAACCTGCCGCGCCGGGCGCGGCCTGGTATAAAGCCCGGCACCTTTGACAAGGTGCCCGTTGCTGTTGCAGGGGACGCTCATTTCCGTAAAGCGACAGTCGCCGCCCAATCGGGATACTTGTCTCTTATGACAGCCATGCTTTCATACGCCCCGCCCAAGGCGCTATCCGCTGCCGATCAGCACCCCGGCGGCAAAGACCAGCGCGCCGCCCAGAACCACCTGAAACGCCGCGCGAAAGAACGGGGTTTCCATGTAACGGTTCTGAATCCACGCGATCGCCCACAGCTCGATGAACACCACCACAAAGGCGATGATCGTCGCGGTCCAGAAATTGGGGATGAGATAGGGCAGGGCATGGCCCAGGCCCCCCACCGTTGTCATCACGCCTGCGGCAATGCCGCGCTTGAGCGGGCTGCCGCGGCCCGAAAGCTCGCCATCGTCGCTTGCAGCCTCGGTAAAGCCCATCGAGATGCCCGCGCCGACACTCGCGGCGAGACCGACGAGAAAGGTGGTCCATGTATCCTGCGTGGCAAAGGCGGTGGCAAAGATCGGCGCGAGGGTGGAGACAGAGCCATCCATCAGCCCCGCCAGCCCCGGCTGCACCCATGTCAGCACGAATTGGCGCTTGGCGGTGCGGCTCTCTGCTGCAAGCGCGTCATCGTCGAGATGCTCTTGCTTGAGCGCGCCTGCACGGGCCTGATGCCCCGCCTCGGCCGCCGCCAGATCCCCCAGAAGCTTGCGCGTGGCGGCATCGCTGCTGCGTTGCGCGGCCTTGAGGTAAAACGACTCGGCGTCGCGCTCCATCGCCTCGGCCTCGTCGCGGATGCGCTCGATCCCGAGATTTTCCACCAGCCAGACCGGGCGGCGCGCGTAAAACCCGGCCACGTGCTCTCGCCGGATAAGCGGGATCACCTCGCCGAAGCGGGCGCGGTACAGGTCGATCAGGCGCTGCCGGTGGCCGTCTTCCTCGGCGGCCATGCCGTCGAAGATGGCGGCGGTGTCGGGGTAATCGTCGCGCAGCAATTCGCCGTAGGAGCGGTAGATGCGCGCGTCATCCTCCTCGGAAGAGATCGCGAGGGCGAGCACTTGCTGCTCGGTCAGGTCGCTGAAGCGGCGGCGGGAAGAGATGGAGGGGATCATGGGCAGCTCTTTGTTTAGAATGTCTCTAATGTATCAAACGCAGGGGACGGTTCAAGCGCGAAGCGGTCAGTTTTCAAGACCAAACCTGACAGGTGAACCGATCAGTTTGTTTCGAGATGAACGAAACAGTTCAGACAGGATCATTCCCATGAAACTGCGATTGCCGCCCCCGCAACCGTTGACCCACGGCACGCCCAGGATCGACAGGTAACAACATCGCGGGCCGCACGTTCGATCAGGTGCTTGACCGGGCGCGGAGCGTGGTCATGCGCCCCGTCGAAATACTGCGTCACCCGGAAATGCCCCGCCCCTCTTGCCGGGGGTCGTTGAAATCATGGTTGCGCAGGATTTGCAGGCGGCCTTAGCCGGGGCTCATCCCGCGCAACCGCTCGGACCGGCGGCGCAACATTTCCAGCGTTATCAGCAGCAAGACGGAAATCCCCACGAGGATCGTCGCCACCGCGAGGATGGTCGGGCTGATCTGCTCGCGCAGGCCGGTAAACATGCGCCACGGCAGCGTCTGCTGATTGGCCGAACCGACGAAAAGCACCACAACCACCTCGTCGAACGAAGTGATGAAGGCAAAAAGCCCCCCCGAGATCACGCCCGGCAGGATAAGCGGCATCTGCACGCGAAAGAATGTCGTCACCGGATTCGCGCCCATACTGGCCGCCGCCCGCGTGAGCGAGCGGTCAAACCCCACCAGAGTTGCCGTCACGGTGATGATGACAAAGGGAATGCCAAGGGCGGCATGGGCCAGCACCACGCCGAAATAGGTCCCCTGCAAGCCGATACGGCTATAGAAGAAATACATCCCCGCAGCCGAGATGATGAGCGGCACGATCATCGGCGAGATCAGGATTGCCATGATCGCGCGGCGGAACGGCACATGCTCGGAACTCAGGCCAATCGCCGCCAGGGTGCCAAAGCTGACCGACAAGAGGGTCGCAACCGGCGCAATCGCCAGCGAATTGCGCAGTGCCTGCTGCCAGCCGCTTGAGGTAAAGAAATCCTGATAATGCTTGAGGCTGTAACCGGCGGGATCAAAACGCAACATTTCCGGCGTGAAGGTAAAGAAATTCTGCGCGTTGAAGCTGAGCGGCATGACCACGAGAATGGGCGTGATGAGAAACACGAAGATCGCGCCGCAGATCACGCGGAACGCATAATGCCAGAGCACCTGACCGCCGGTCAGGTAGGGGGCGAGGTTGGCGCGATAGCGCCCCTCGCCGATCCAGTAGACGAAGAAGGCGAAGAACCAGCCGAAAAGCCCCCCCAGCACAAAGCCCGGCACGCCCGCCAGCAGCACGCCCGCCACGGTAAAGAGGGCGATAATGCCCCAGCGCACAGGCCTTTCCATGCCCGGCCCGAGGATCTGCAAGGCGATATAGCCCAGCACCATCAGCACCACAGCCCCGACCACGACGCCGATGAGGCCAGAGCCATGCGCCGTGCCCACGAACAACCCGGCAAAGCCCCCCGCCGCGCAAATGGTCGGCAGCGCGAATGAGAGCGGTTTCTTCTCGATCGGTGTGAGTGTCATCGCGCTCATGGCTCAGCCCCCCAGCTTCACGTTGTCGATGCCGACAATCTTGTCATAGGCCCAGTAGAGGATCAGCACGACCGCCAGCAGGATCGAGCCAAGCGCCGCCGCCAGACCCCAGTTGAGCGAGGTCGAGATATGATAGGCGATCCGGTTCGAGATGAACGTGCCGGTGGTGCCGCCGACGATCTCGGGCGTGATGTAATAGCCGATGGCGAGGATGAAGACGAGGATCGAGCCCGCCCCGATGCCCGGCACCGATTGCGGGAAATAGACCCGCCAGAACGCCGTCCAGTTGGTGGCACCCAGCGATTTCGCCGCGCGCAGATAGGCGGGCGGGATGGTCTGCATCACCGAATACATCGGCAGGATCATGAAGGGCAGCAGGATATGCGTCATCGCCACGATGGTGCCGAACTGGTTGTTGATCATCACAAGGCGGCTCTCATCCGCGACAAGGCCCAGCCAGACGAGCACGTCATTTATCACCCCCTGTTGCTGCAACATCACCTTCCACGCGCTGGTGCGCACCAGAAGCGAGGTCCAGAACGGCAGCAGCACGAGGATCATCAGGAGGTTCGCCTTGCGCGCGGGCAGGTTGGCAAGAATCCACGCCACCGGATATCCCAGCACGATGCAGCTGAAGGTAATCATCAGCGACATGAACATCGTGCGCTTGAACAGGAGGCCATAGATGCGCTCGTCGTCGCTGCGCAGTGCAACGCCCTGGGTGGTTTTTTCCATGTCCACGGCATTGAGGAAATAGCCGGTGGTGTAGGGCGGCGAATAGGTCTTGATAACCTGCCAGTATTCTATCCGGCTCCAATCCTTGTTGGCGTCGACAAAGGCCGCCTTCATGTCGATGGGGGGCAGCTCTGCCGCTGCGGCCTGACGCAATGCATCCGCGCCGGGCCCGTCATAGGCGGCCAGCGCCGCCGCCGTGGCCGGTTCCTCCAGATCGACCGCGAGCGCGGCATGGACCGCCTCCCACGGTTTTTTCTCGGAGACCACATCCTCGTTCACGAAATGGGTGAAGGCGGCAAAGGCCGCGTAGGCCCGCGCGGTATTGGGAAGGATATCGGAAATCGCGGCACCGGGGACAAAGCCCACATCGCCGGAAAATGTCGTGGCCTCAAGCCGCTCCAGCCGCCCGATCTGGTTGGAGATGAGGCGCGCGTTGCCCTCGGCCCCGGCACCGCCCGACATCATGTCAAACCAGAATTGCGCGTCATCGAATTGGGGGCTGATCTCCTTGAAAGCGTTCTGGAAAACCTTTCCCATGTTGTCCACTCTGCGGCCCGTCGTGCGAAACAGCGACGACATGCCGCTTTGCTCATAGTTCAGGCGGCTGCCAAGCTTGGTATGCTCCTTGGCCTCTGCGGCGAGGAACAGATCGAAGAACATCGCGCGAAACACCTGCTCGTCGGGCACATCCGCGCCATCCCAGTCGCGCAACTCCTCGACCGTCATCGGGATCGTATTGCCGACGATCTGGTTCTCGACCGAGCGAAACAGCATGTCCGCAATGGGGGCGATAAAGGCGACCAGCACGAAAATCAGCAAGGGCGCGATCAAGGCAAGCGCGCGCATCTTCTGTGCGCGCAGGGCGCGCCTCAGGCTGCGCTTGAGCGGTGTGCCATCGGCGGCAAGCACCGGGCCGGTGTCGGTGGTATCGCTCATGTCATCCCCGTCGGACAAATCTGGTTATTGAACCCTGGGTCTGATGCCCGGTGATAAGGTGTCGAAGGGGGCCACGCGGGGGGGCCCCCTTCGGATCCTATCGCCGCGCTTATTGCGCCAGCCACGCCTGGAACTTGGCGTCCAGATCGTCGCGGTTATCCGCCCACCATTCGTAGTCATAGATATGGGGGTTGGTCGCGTTGGCCGGATCGGTCGGCATGTGCGGAGCCATCTCGATGCCCAGTTCCGCATGTTTGCCCACAAGCGGTGCCGAGGAGGCACGCGCCGGACCATAGGAAATATAGGCCGCCTGATCGGCCAGACGCTGCGTGTCGGTCGCGAACATGAGGAAATCCATGACGCGGGCCAGACGATCCGCAGGCAGACCGGTGGGAACGACCCAGCCGTCAAGATCAAAGGACTGCATGTCCCACATCATTTCGATCGGCTGATTCTGCTCGGCGATAGCCGAGAACAGACGCCCGTTGAAGGTCGAGCCCATAAAGACCTCGCCATCGGCCAGAAGCTGCGGGGTTTCCGCGCCGGCCGACCACCAGACAACCTGATCCTTGATCGTGCTCAGCTTGGCGAGCGCGCGGCTCACGCCCTCATCGGTGCTCAGCACGTCATAGATATCGTCCTTGTCCACGCCGTCGCAGTAGAGCGCCCATTCCATGTTGTCGATCGGGCGCTTTTGCAGCGCGCGCTTGCCCGGATAGGTTTCGAGGTCGAACACGTCGCACACGCTATCGGGCGGCTCGGTGCCCGCGGGCAGCATGTCGGGGCGATAGCCGAAGGTGGTCGAATAGACGATCTGCGGAATGAAGCAATCGCTGACGATCAGTTGGCCAAAGTCCTCGCTTGCCGGGGTGCCATCGGGCGCGGCGGCCAGGACCTCGTCGTGATCGATCTCCATCGCGAGGCCCTCGTCACACAGGCGCATCGCATCCGAGGCCACCGCGTCGACAAGATCCCAGGTCACGTTGCCGGCCTCGTTCATGGCACGCATCTTGGCCACCGCCTCGGCAGAGCTTTCGTCCCATGTGACGCTGACGCCGGGATTGGCGGCAAGATAGGGTTCCACATAGGCCTTGAGCTGACTGTTCTGATAGGCCCCGCCCCAGGACACAACCGTCATGCTGTTGGCCATCTCCTGTGCGGTTGCGGATACGCCGGCCGCGACGGTCAGGGCCGTTGTAGCCAGCAGGGTTTTCGTGAGTTTCATGAACATACTCCCAGTTTTTCGTCCCGTTTCTGGTGAATGGACCCCGCGTCACGGGCGGAAACATCCGGGGCCTCTCTCAACCCGCACAGGCGGTCACCGCCCGCGCGAATATCGCCGTTGCCTCATGTCGCGTCGAGCGCGCGACAATCCTCGGGCAACCAGCCGATCTCGATCTGCTCGCCCGGCTTCAGGCGGCGCTGATCGGGGGCGTTGCGCGTCTTGATGATGAAATCGTCCGAGCCCGCCACCCGTAGGCGCGTGCGGAAGATATCGCCCATATAGATGAATTCGAGAACCTCGGCCTTGAGCGTGTGGGCATCGGGGCTAAGCCGCTCGCGGTTGAATTCCACCCGCTCGGGGCGGATCGAGATGAGCGTGCGGTCGCCCGCCTTTTCCACGTTCACCGGCTTGGCATCAATCAGCCCGCCATCGTCGAGCTGCACCAGCGCGAGTCCGTCCTTGATCTCTCGCACCGTGCCTTCGAGCGTGTTGTTCTCGCCGATGAACTGCGCGACAAAACTGTTCTGCGGGCTTTCATACAACTCATCGGGCGGCGCGATCTGCTGAATTCTGCCATCGTTGAACACCGCCACCCGGTCCGACATGGTGAGCGCCTCGGTCTGGTCATGGGTCACGTAAACCGTGGTGATCCCCAATTCATGCGCCAGATGGGTGATCTCGAATTGCATCTTCTCGCGCAACTGCTTGTCGAGCGCGCCAAGCGGCTCGTCCATCAGCACCAACTCCGGCTCGAACACCAGCGCGCGCGCCAGCGCCGCGCGCTGCTGCTGCCCGCCCGAGAGCTGTGCCGGGCGCCGCCCGCCCATCTCGCCCATCTCGACCATTTCCAGCGCGCGCCTGACCTTGGCCTCGCGGTCGGATTTGCCGATCTTGCGCACCTCAAGCGGAAAGCTCAGATTCTCGGCAATGGTCATGTGGGGGAAGAGCGCATAGTTCTGAAACACCATGCCGATGCCGCGCTTGTGCGGCGGGATGTGGTTGATGCTCACCCCGTCAAGCTTGATCTCGCCATGCGTGGCGGTCTCGAAGCCTGCAAGCATCATCAGGCACGTGGTCTTGCCGGACCCCGACGGCCCGAGCATCGTCAGAAACTCGCCCTTGGGCATCGACAGGTTGAGATCTTTCACGACAAGTGTTTCGCCGTCGTAACTCTTTTGCACGCGTTCAAACGCAACGAATGCATCGTTGTTTCCGGTATCGGCCAAACGCAAGCTCCCTGTTTTTATATGTCGTGAATTTTTCCACGTTCGGCATAGAGTAAAACGGCAATCTCCCGGTGATGCAAGTAAGCAGCGACCCTTTTTCGCTGATTTGCACCGTAAAAGGTCAATTTGACCGCGAGATCGTCAAATTCAGTCGAATGTCCTTTTCTCTCTCCCGTAAAAAGAGCCGCCAGACAAAGGCCTGGCGGCCCGCAGGCGTGTGTCCGGGGCTATCCGAGGACGGATTTGACCGCCTTGGCGGTCTTGGCCACCACCTCGTCGGCCTCTTCGCGCGTCAGGCAGAAGGGGGGCGCAAACCCGAGAATATCGCCCTGCGGCATGGCCCGCCCGATGACGTGATCCCCGGCAAGCGCGGCGGCCACCTGCGGGCCGACCTTGTCGGCGGCGTCAAAAAAGGTGCGGCTGCCCTTGTCCTTGACGAATTCCACCGCGCAAAGCATTCCCTCGCCGCGTATCTCGCCCACGTTCGGGTGATCCGCCAGCGCCTCGGCCATGGTCCGGTTGAGATAGCCCCCCACCTCGCGGTTATTGGCGATCAGGTTCAACTCGTCCAGCAGCTTTAGGTTCGCCACACCCGCCGCCGCCCCGATGGGATGCGCCGAATAGGTCCAGCCATGGCCGATGGGGCCGTTCTCGTCGGTGCCCTGTTCCAGCACCTTCCACATTTTCTCACTGACGATGGAACCCGAAAGCGGCGCATAGGCCGAGGTCAGCCCCTTGGCGATGGTGATGAGGTCGGGCTTGAGCCCGTAGTGATCCGAGCCGAACATCGTGCCGAGACGACCAAAGCCGGTCACAACCTCATCCGCGACAAGCAGGATGTCGTGCTTCTCCAGCACCTCCTGAATGGCGGCCCAATAGCCCTCGGGCGGCGGCACGATGCCCCCCGTGCCCAGCACCGGCTCGCCGATAAAGGCGGCGATGGTGTCGGCCCCCTCCCGCTCGATCAACGCCTCAAGCTCTGCCGCGCAATGGGCCACGAACTGCGCCTCGGACTGATCGAGGTTGTCGCGGCGATAGTAATAGGGGGCCTCGGTATGGATCACCTGCGCAAGCGGCAAATCGAATTTCTGGTGAAAGAGGTGCAGCCCGGTCAGCGATCCGGTCATCAGCCCCGAGCCGTGATAGCCGCGCCAGCGCGAGATGATCTTTTTCTTCTCGGGGCGGCCAAGGATGTTGTTGTAATACCAGATCAGCTTGATGTTGGTCTCGTTCGCATCACTGCCCGACAGACCGAAATACACCTTCGACATATGCGCGGGCGCGCGGTCGAGAACCATCTTCGCAAGCGTGATCGCGGCCTCGGTGCCGTGACCGACATAGGCGTGATAATAGGCGAGTTCCCGCGCCTGCGCGGCGATCGCCTCGGCAATCTCCTGACGCCCGTAGCCCACATTGACGCAGTAAAGCCCGGCAAAGGCATCAAGCAACCGGTTCCCGTCACGGTCCTCGATATGACAGCCGCTTGCGGTGCGGATCACCCGGTTTGGCGCCTCGCCGCGCGCGAATTGCGCCAGATGCGTCGAGGGGTGAAAGAAATTCTCGCGATCCCATTGATCGAGTTGGTCGTTGCGCAGCATCGTTGTTCCTTTCGGGAACGGACGCACCAACGGGGCGCGTCGAAAATTCCGGGCGCTTTCCGGTCTGAAAGCGACATGGCCTGACGTATTTTCTTTGTCAGATCAGATGTGAAACCTCAATATGGCACGACCAATCACAGGACATGCGCTGCCATGATGACCAAAGACCTGCCCTTTTCCGCCGCTGAATATGCCCGCCGTCTCGACAAGACACGCGCAGCCATGGCGCGACAGGGGCTTGAGGTGCTCTTCGTCACCGACCCGTCGAACCAGCACTGGATCACGGGCTATGACGGCTGGTCCTTCTACGTGCATCAGGGTGTGATCGTTCTGCCCGAGGCCGATCCGGTCTGGTGGGGGCGCAATCAGGATGCCAATGGCGCTGTGCGCACCGTCTGGATGACCGATGACCGGGTGATCGGCTATGCCGACAATTACGTGCAATCGACCGAGCGCCACCCGATGCAGGACCTGGCCGAGCGCCTTCGGGGCATGGGACTGGCGGACAAGCGGATCGGCGTGGAGATGGACAATTACTATTTCTCGGCACGGGCCATGGACGTGCTGCGCGAGGAACTGCCTGGGGCCACGTTCCTTGACGCAACGGCGCTGGTGAACTGGCAGCGCGGGGTGAAATCCGATGAGGAACTGGCCTTTATGCGCAAGGCCGCAGCAATCTCGGAAAAGATCACCGACGGGCTGATGGAGCGGGTGGAGCCGGGGATTGCGAAAAACGAGATCGTGGCCGAGATCTTCCGCGACGCGGTCCGGGGCGTTGAAGGCGCCTGGGGCGATTATCCGGCCATCGTGCCCTTGCTGCCCTCGGGGTCCGACGCCGCCGCGCCGCATCTCACGTGGAACGGGCGCGCATTCGCCACCGGCGAGGCGACCTTTTTCGAGATATCCGGCTGCTACCGCCGGTATCACGCGCCCTTCTGCCGCACGCTCTTTCTGGGCAAGCCGCCGCAATTCCTGCTCGATGCGGAAAAGGCGCTGGTCGAGGGGTTGGAGGCAGGGCTTGAGGCCGCGCGCGCGGGCAGCCGCGCCTGCGACGTGGCCCATGCGCTGGCCGCCCCGCTGGAGCGTGCCGGGATCGAGCGGGGCGCGCGCTGCGGCTATCCCATCGGGCTGAGCTATCCGCCCGACTGGGGCGAGCGCACGATCTCCTTGCGCGCCGAGGACGAGACGGTGCTGGAGCCGGGCATGACCTTTCACTTCATGCCCGGTCTCTGGATGTCCGACTGGGGGCTCGAGATCACCGAATCGATCCTCATCAAGGAAAGCGGCCCGGCGGAAACCTTCTGCAATCGCCCGCGCAGGATGTTTGTGAAGGATTGAAGGCGGGGCGTTCGGCCAACACCCCCCGGCCTCGTCGCTCTGCTGGATCGCCGAGGGGAATGTGATCATCCGGGATGGAACACCTACCCCGCAACCCTGAGCCGCTTGCGCGCGGTCACCGGCCCGTCGCCGCCCGCCTCGATGCGGGCGATGGCCCCGGCCAGCGGCTCGAACGTGACCGCCATGTAATGGGCATTGGCGTGCAGGAGCGTTTCGGCATCTGCGACCCAGGCGACATGGCCGCGCCAGAACACAAGATCGCCGCGTTGCAGGGCGGCATCCTCGGGCAGGGCATGGCCAAGCGCGCCCGCCTGCTCTGTGCTGTCGCCGGGACAGGCGATACCGCAGGCGAGGCACCCGGCCTGCACCAGCCCCGAACAGTCGATCCCGAGCGCCGAATTGCCCCCCCACAGGTACGGCGTGCCGATCAGGCGTTCGGCCACGGCGACGGGGTCGGCCTCGGGCGCATCGAGCGGGGCGAGGTGGGCGCGCGGCACGAATCCCTGCGGCGTCTCGGCAAAGCGCGCGCCCTCATCCAGCACCTCCACCCGCGCGCCAAGGCTGAGCATCGCGCGCTCGCGCGTCTTGAAATCGGGCGCGGGATAAAGATGGGTGGCGCGGGTGGCAATGCGGTGGGTGACGCGCCCCCCGGTCAGCGCCGCCTCGGGCACGAAGCCGGGATAGCCGTCGCGCAGCGCGCGGACCTTGGTCCAACCGTCCCGCACGGCCTGCACCTCGACCGCATCGCCCAAAAGCAATTGCCGGTCGCGCGCCCCGTCGGGCGTGCGGCACAGATCGACCAGCGGCCAGCCGATGAGGCGCGTCTCGCTCACAGCGCCAGCACCTCGGGTAGCGCCTCAAGCAGCGCCCGCGCGCCCATGCCAACCCCGCCCTTGGGGCGGGCGGGGGCTGCGTTGGGTTGCCATGCGTAAATGTCGAAATGGGTATAGGGCAGCCCCGCCGCAAAGCGGCGCAGGAACAGCGCGGCGGTGATCGAGCCTGCCATCCCGCCCGAGGGCGCGTTGTCAAGATCGGCGATCCCCGGCTCGATCATCGCCTCGTAGGGCGCGTGAAACGGCATCCGCCAGACCGGATCGGCCACGCGCGCGGCGGCGGCACCGAGCGCCGCTGCAAACCGGTCGTCGTCTGTGTAATAGGGTGCAAGATCGGGGCCAAGCGCCACCCGTGCCGCGCCCGTGAGCGTGGCCATCGAAATCATCAGGTCGGGCGCGCCCTCGGCCCCGAGGGCCAGCGCATCCGCGAGCACCAGCCGCCCCTCGGCATCGGTATTGTTGATCTCGACCGTAAGGCCATTGCGCGCGGTCAGGATATCGCCGGGGCGAAACGCCGTGGCGCTGACCGAATTTTCCACCGCAGGGATCAGCACCCGCAGGCGCAGCTTCAGGCCCAGCGCCATGATCATATGCGCCAGCCCCAGCACAGTAGCCGCCCCGCCCATGTCCTTTTTCATCAACCCCATGCTGCTGCCGGGTTTGAGGTTGAGCCCGCCGGTATCGAAGCACACCCCCTTGCCCACGAGGGCGAGCGCCGGCCCCTCGCTGCCCCAGGCCATGTCGATAAGGCGCGGGGCCTCGGCAGCGGCGCGCCCGACCGCGTGGATCAGCGGGAAATTCCGCGCGATCAGATCGTCGCCACGGATCACCGTGATCCTGGCGTCATGACGCGCGGCAAGATCGGCACAGGCCGCCTCGAGCGCGACGGGGCCAAGATCGTTGGCAGGCGTGTTGACCAGATCGCGGGTGAGGCTCTCGCCCTCTGCGATCACCTCGATGCGCGCGGCATCAACGCCCTCGGGGGCAATCAGGCGCGCCCTGGTCGGGCTCTGGTCGCGGTAGCGGTCAAAGCTGTAATGCGACAAGAGCCAGCCAAGCGCCTCGACCTCTGCCGCCTCCGGCGGCAGGCTCTCGATCCGGTAGCAACCCTCGGGCAGGGCGCTTGCCGCCCCGGCAAGGTGAAACCGCGCGCGCGCGCGGGTGGCCGTGCTCCCATACCCCGCCACCGCAAGCGCGATACCGCCCGCGCCATCCGGCACCGGCATGGCCTGCCCGAGGGCGGCGGTAAAGCCGGTGGCACGCAGCCACGCGGCGGTTTTGGGGGGCTGTGCGGCAAGCCAGCCCTCAAGCGCGTCCTGCGCGATTACATGCAGCGGAATCGCCGGGGTATCGGGTGCGGCAAATCGGGCGGGCATCGGCGGTCTCCGGTGGCTGGGATATCGGCCCCACCCTAACCGGGATCACGCCGCCTGCAAGGCCCTGCAAGGCTCAGAACGAGCTGTCCTGCATATCCCATATCTCGCAAAGCGACCGCTCGGCGATGCGCAAGAGACGCGCGAAGGTGGCCCCAAGCGCGGTGCCGTCGCCCGCGTCGATGCACGCCGTCACATCGCGCGCCACCCGCGCCACCCGCGCCATCCCCACCTCCTCGGCCATGCCGATAAGGCCACGGCATCCCTTGCGCATCTCGTCAAAGCGCGCGGCGCGGTAATCGCGCTCGGCCCGCGCCAGCCGCGCGGCGATCTCTTCGAGCGCGCGGCACACCACATCCTCTGCCCCCCGCGCGCCAAGCTGTGTATAGAGCGTCTCGAGCCGGTCGGCATCGAGGCGCACCCGTTCTGCCGGTTGCAAGGCCGTCACCTTGTCCACTGTCTCACCCCTTTATCCCTTTACCGCACCCCCACGGTCTTGGGCAGGATGCAGCGTAACGGTTCCCAAATGGTTGCCGCGTGCGGGAATTCCCTCTCGAATTTCATGAAAATACCGTTTAATCGGAACCGACCCACCGGTTTGGAGACGATGATGGATCATGTGCGCCCCCTGCCCGCCTATCTGGTGCAGCGCTATCACGGCTGGAAGGCCACCGGCTATGCCGAGAACGAAGCGTGGTATCGCCACCTCGCCGAACAGGGCCAGCACCCGCGCGCGATGGTCATCTCGTGCTGCGACAGCCGCGTTCACGTCACCTCGATCTTTGGCGCGGATCAGGGCGAATTCTTCATCCATCGCAATATCGCCAACCTGGTGCCGCCTTTCGAGGCCGGCGGCGGCCAGCACGGCACCTCGGCGGCGGTAGAATTCGCGGTGACCGCGCTCAAGGTCGCGCATGTGATCGTGATCGGCCATTCCGCCTGTGGCGGGGCCGAGGGCTGTCAGAAGATGTGCTCTGGCACGGCGCCAGAACTTGAGGAAAAGACCAGCTTTGTCGGGCGCTGGCTGGAAATCCTGCGCCCCGGTTACGAGCGGGTAAAGGACCTGCCTGACAAGGCGGCGCAGCTTGCTGCGCTCGAGCGCCAAACGGTGGTGGTATCGCTGGAAAACCTGATGACCTTTCCGTTCGTCGCCGACCGTGTCGCGGCGGGCGCGCTGTCGCTGCACGGGTTGTGGCACGATATCGGCTCGGGCGGGATCGAGCAATATGACGCGGCGCGGAGCACATTCGTGCCGTTGTGATGATACCGGCGGCGTCGTGCCGGCGGGCCGGTCGCAAGATCGGGTATTTTCACCAAGAAGAAACCCCGCGCGCCGAGGGATCGGCGCGCGGGGTCTTTTGTCACGCCGCCTCTGCCGCCTGCCCGAAGCGGGTGTAGAAGCCCTGCCCCTTGTCGGCCATCTCGCGCAGCAGCGCAGGCGTGGCAAAGCGGGGGCCGAATTTTTCCGCCAGCGCGTCGCACCGTTCCGCCGCATAGGGCGTGCCGATGATGTCGAGCCACCCGAACGGCCCGCCCGACCAGGGTGCAAAGCCCCAGCCAAGGATCGCGCCCACGTCGCCCTCGCGGATATCCTCAAGCACGCCTTCCTCCAGCGCGCGCACCGCCTCCAACACCTGCACGAACATCAGCCGGTGTTGCACAAGGGTCAGATCGGGCTGTTGCGCCGCGCGGGGGTATTTGGCGGCAAGACCCGGCCAATAGCCCTGCCGCTTGCCCTTGTCGTCATAGTCAAAGAACCCGGCATTGGATTTGCGCCCCAGACGCCCCTCTCCCTCCATCCAGAAGATGACTTCGTCCACCGCGCCATCGGGGTAATCATCCCCCATCGCGGCCTTGGTCGCCCGCGCGATCTTGGCCCCGAGATCAATCGAGGTTTCATCGACCAGTTGCAGCGGCCCGACCGGAAAGCCAAGCTGGCGCGCGGCATTGTCGATCAGCGCGGGTGCGACGCCCTCGGCCACCATGCGGATGCCCTCGTTGATATAGGGGATGATGCAGCGATTGGCATAAAAGAACCGCGCGTCATTCACCACGATCGGTGTCTTGCGGATTTGCCGGACATAATCGAGCGCCTTTGCCACGGCGCGCGGACCGGTCTTTTGCCCCTTGATGATCTCCACAAGCAGCATCTTCTCGACCGGCGAAAAGAAGTGGATGCCGATGAAATCCGCGGGCCGGTCGCTGGCCTGCGCCAGATCGGAAATCGGCAGGGTCGAGGTGTTGGTGGCGAAAATGCAGTCCTCACCCACCTCGGCCAGCGCCTGTTTCGTCACGCCCGCCTTCACGCCCGGATCCTCGAACACCGCCTCGATGATCAGATCACAGCCCTTTAGGGCGGCGTAATCGGTGGTGGCGGTGATCCGGGCCAGAAGCTCGGCCTTCTTCGCCTCGGTGGCCTTGCCGCGCTTGATGCCCGCATCCATGAAATTGGCGCTATAGGCGCGGCCCTTGTCGGCGGCCTCCTGCTTCTGGTCGATGAGGACAACCTCGATCCCTGCCTGCGCCGAGACAAGGGCAATGCCCGCGCCCATCATGCCGGCACCCAGAACGCCCAGCTTCTTCACCCGCTGGTCGGGGGCATCGGGGCGGTTCGCGCCCTTTTCCAGCGCCTCCTTGTTGATGAAGAGCGAGCGGATCATGGCGCTGGAACTTGGGTCCATCAACACATGGGTGAACCAGCGCGCCTCGATCCTGAGCGCGGTATCGAACGGCACCAAAGCGCCCTCATAGACCGCGGACAAAAGCGCCTTGGCCGCCGGGAACGCACCTTGCGTCTTGCCGTTGACCATGGCGTTTGCCCCGACAAAGGTCATGAATCCCGCCGGATGATAGGGCGCGCCGCCGGGCATTTTATAGCCCTTGTCGTCCCACGGCTTGACGATATCAGGATTGCTCAACACCCATTCGCGCGCTTTCTCGATCAACTGATCGGCGGGCACCACCTCATCCACCACACCGGCGGATTTGGCTTTCCTGGGGTCGTTCAGCTTGCCCTCCAGCAACAGCGGCGCGGCCGCCATCACGCCCAGCTTGCGCACCAGCCGCGTGGTGCCGCCCGCGCCGGGGAAAATCCCCAGCATGATCTCGGGCAGGCCGATCCTGGCCTTGGGATTGTCGGCAGCAAATATACGATGACAGGCCAGCGGAATCTCCAACCCGATGCCCAGCGCCGTGCCGGGCAATGCTGCGGCAATCGGCTTGCCACCCTTGTTGGTCTTGGGGTCCATGCCCGCGCGCTCGATCTTGCGCAGGATGGCGTGCATCCCCATCACCCCGTCAAAAAGGCCCTTGGCGGGATTGTCGCCCGCATCCTCGCGCATCCTGGCAAGGATGTTGAGATCCATACCCCCCGCAAAACTGCCCTCCTTGCCCGAGGTCAGGATCACGCCCTTGACGGTCTCATCTGCCAGCGCGTCATCAATCAGCGCCTCAAGGTCAAGAAAGCCCTGCTGGTTCATCACGTTCATCGACTTTCCGACCGTGTCCCAGGTGATGATCGCAACGCCATCGGTGCCTTTTATCATCGTGAAATCAGTCATATCCGTCATCCCCTCTTACACGCGCTCGATGATGGTGGCGGCACCCATGCCCGATGCGATGCAAAGCGTGGCAAGGCCGGTGCCCTTGCCGGTGCGCTCCAGCTCATCGAGAAGCGTGCCGATGATGATCGCGCCGGTCGCGCCCAGCGGATGCCCCATGGCGATGGCCCCGCCATTGACGTTGACCTTCGAGGCGTCCACATCGAACGCCTGCATGAAGCGCAACACAACGCTGGCAAAGGCCTCGTTCACCTCGAAAAGGTCGATATCGCCGATGGCCATGCCGCTGTCGCGCAGCGCTTTCTCGGTGGCGGGCACCGGGCCGGTCAGCATGATCGTCGGATCGGTGCCGATCTTGGTGGTCTGCCGGATGCGCGCGCGGGGCGTGAGGCCCCATTTCTCGCCGAACGCCTTG
>DISF01000018.1:37620-38415 GCA_002421985.1 Roseovarius sp. UBA6217
CCAGCGTCTGCATGTCGGTGCCGGGGCGCATGTATTCGTCATGGTCAAGAATGGTCAACCCGTTCTGGTCGCGCACCTCGATGATCGACTTGGCAAAGCGGTTGTCATCCCAGGCCGCCTTGGCGCGGCGCTGCGATTCCACCGCCAGCGCGTCGGCCTCATCCCGGCTAAAGCCATATTCGGTGGCAATGATATCGGCGCTGATGCCTTGGGGAACGAAATAGGTCTCCATGGCGATGCTCGGATCAACGGCAATTGCCGCCCCGTCGCTGCCCATGGGCACGCGGCCCATCATCTCGACCCCGCCCGCGATATAGCCGTCACCCGCGCCCGCGCGCACCTGATTGGCGGCCAGGTTCACCGCCTCCATGCCGGATGCGCAGAAACGGTTGATGGCAAGGCCGGGGATCGATTCATCCAGATCCGAGGCCAGAACGGCAGTGCGCGCAAGGCAGCCGCCCTGCTCGCCCACTTGGGTGACGTTGCCCCAGATCACATCCTCGACGGCATGGCCCTCAAGCCCGTTGCGGGATTTCAACGCATTGAGAACCTGCGCCGAGAGCCGCGCGGCGGTCACCTCGTGCAGCGCGCCATCCTTGCGGCCCTTGCCGCGCGGGGTGCGCACGGTGTCATAGATATAGGCATCTGTCATGTCGGTCTCCCTTGTCATTTCCGGTCCGACGGATTGCCGGGCATCAGGTCATAGGGGTGTTTCCAGCCGGGGGTGGCGCTGATATTGTCCAGCCAGCGGTCGATATTGGGCCAGTCCTTGCGCTCAAACCCGAACGGCTCGGG
>DISF01000018.1:38470-77006 GCA_002421985.1 Roseovarius sp. UBA6217
AACCGCACCATGCCCGCCGGACTGCTGAGCTTGTGATTGTCCCAGAACATCCAGCGCATCACCTCGCGCGCCTCCTGCGGCGTTGCGCCGCCGAATTTGCCCGTCTTCTCGGTGACATACATCTGCATGACGCCCGATTGCGTCAAGGTCACGTCGCCATCCACGAGCACCGGCACCTCGCCCATGACATTGATCTCACGAAACGCAGGCTGACGCGTCTGCCCGCCGAAAAAATCGACAAAGACCGGCTCCCAGTCGAGCCCCGCCAGTTCCAGCGCCAGCGCCGCCTTGTAGGCATTGCCCGATTCTCCGAAGCAGTAAAGTTTTATGGTCATGCCGTTTCTCCCGGTTGCAGCGTTGAAATTGAGTATTTCTGGCAAGATGACGCCTGCGGAGATTCACCCGGCATTAACCTTGCCATGCTTTGATCCGAGGCGCGGTACAGGCTGGAGAGCCGATGACCGCGCAAGGTGAAGCCCTGTTCCGGTGCCAGATGCCAGTCGGCCCGCGCAGCGGACAGGGCGGACCTTTCCACTTCATCTTGCCGCAAATACTCCACGGGGGTCCGGGGGTGTGAAACCCCCGGCTCTGACCGTGGCATACGCGCGTGCACGCGCCCTCACAGCGCCCTCGCGATCAATTCTTTCATGATCTCGTTGGTGCCGCCATAGATGCGCTGCACGCGGGCATCGGCCCACATTTCGGCGATGTCGTATTCCTGCATGTAGCCATAGCCGCCATGCAGTTGCACGCACTCGTCCAGCACCTCGCCTTGCGTGTCGGTCAGCCAGTATTTCGCCATCGCGGCCTTTTGGACGCTCAATTCGCCGCGCAAATGCTCGGCGATGCATTCATCGAGAAAGGCGCGGGCGACGGCGACCTTGGTCTGGCACTCGGCCAGTTTGAACCGCGTGTTCTGAAATTGCAGGATCGGGCCGCCAAAGGCCTGGCGTTCCTTGGCATAGGTGACGGTGCGCGTCACGGCACCCTCCATCGCGCCCTGCGCGCCGCAGGCGATGATGAGGCGCTCCTGCGGCAATTGCTGCATCATCTGGTAAAAGCCGCGCCCCTCTTCGCCACCCAGGATGTTTTCGGGCGGGATTTCGACATTGTCGAAGAACAGCTCCGAGGTGTCGCCCGCGTGCAGCCCCAGTTTTTCAAGGTTGCGCCCGCGTACAAATCCCTGCGCGCCCTCGGTTTCCACAACCACCAGAGAGATGCCCTTGGCCCCCTCCTTGGGGTCGGTCTTGGCCGCGACGATGATGAGGTCGGCATGCTGGCCGTTGGTGATGAAGGTCTTCTGCCCCGAGAGGCGGTACGCATTACCGTCACGAATCGCGCGGGTCTTGATGCCCTGCAAATCCGATCCGGCGGCAGGCTCGGTCATGGCCAAGGCCCCGACCATCTCGCCCGAGGCCATTTTTGGCAGCCAACGCTTTTTCTGCTCTTCCGAGCCATAGGCGAGGATGTAATGCGCGACGATGCCGGAATGGATCGGGTTGCCCCAACTGGCGAGATTGGCGCGGGACTGTTCGATGCAGGTCACCGCCTCATGCCCGAAATCACCGCCCGCGCCGCCGTATTCCTCGGGGATGGACGGGCAGAGCAGGCCCAGGGCACCCGCCTGACGCCAGCAGTCGCGGTCCATGATCCCCGCCTTGCGCCACCGCTCGAAATGCGGCTGCCATTCATCGGCGATGAATTTGGCGGTCAGATCGCCAAGCATCCGGTGATCGTCTGTCATCCATGTCATGTGGTTTCGTCTCCCTTAACTACAGTTTCAGCGTTTGCGCGCATCGATCTCCGAATTGAACAGCCGGAGCCGGTGCGCAAATGTGTCCTCATTGATCACGCTGTCGAAATTCTCGAACAGAAAGGACAGCGCCTCGCCCTCGTCCAGCCCCGCCTCGGCTGCGAATTTGCGCAACCGGCGATAGCCATCCTCGGTCATCGCCGCGTTGAAGCGGCGGGTCAAGCAAAAGCGTTTCGGCATCTGCCCTCCCTCTCCTCGCTCAAAACGCGTCGGCCTCCAGCGCCATGACGGTATCTGCCCCGCTTTCGATGCGCGCGAGGTGCAGCGCCGTCGCGGGCAGGCGGCGTTTCATGTAGTAGCGCCCGGTGGCCAGCTTGGTCTTGTAAAAGCCCTCGTCCGGGGCACCACCCTCAAGCGCCGCATGGGCCGCCCTGGCCATCCGCGCCCACATCAGGCCAAGGCAGACATGGCCGAAAAGGTGCATGAAGTCATAGGAGCCAGCAAGCGCCGCGTTGGGGTTCTTCATGCCATTTTGCATGAAGAACATGGCCGATGCTTGCAGGTCTTTAGACGCCGCCTTGAGCGGGTCGAGGAAATCGGCCTTGAGCGCCTCGTTACCCTCGTTCTCCTTGAGGAAGGTTTTCACCATGTCAAAGAAGGCCATGACGTGCCTGCCACCGTCCTGCGCCAGCTTGCGGCCCACCAGATCAAGGGCTTGCACGCCGTTTGCGCCCTCGTAGATCATGGCGATGCGGGCGTCGCGGGTGAATTGCGACATGCCCCATTCCTCGATATAGCCATGCCCGCCATAGACCTGCTGCGCCAGCACGGTCATGTCATAGCCCTCATCGGTGAGGAACCCCTTGATGACGGGCGTCATCAGCGAAATCAGCCCCTCTGCCGCCGCGTCGCCGCCGCGATGCGAGCGGTCGATGAGCTCCGCCCCCCAGAGCATGAAGGCGCGCGCACCCTCGATGAAGGATTTCTGATCCATCAGCGAACGCCGGATATCCGGGTGCACGATCAGCGGATCGGCAGGGCCGTCGGGGTTTTCCGCCCCCGTGACGGCGCGCCCCTGAAGCCGGTCCTTGGCATAGGCGAGCGCGTTCTGATAGGCGACCTCGGCCTGTGCCAGACCCTGCATTCCCACGCCGATGCGGGCCTCGTTCATCATGGTGAACATGGCCCGCATCCCCTTGTGCTCTTCGCCCAAAAGCCAGCCGGTCGCCCCGTCATAGTTCATCACGCAGGTGGCATTGCCGTGAATCCCCATTTTTTTCTCGATCTTTCCGCAACTCACGCCGTTTCGCGGCCCGAGGCTGCCATCCTCGTTCACGATGAATTTCGGCACGATGAAGAGCGACACGCCCTTGATCCCCTCCGGCCCGCCTGGGATCCTGGCCAGCACGAGGTGGATGATGTTCTCGGCCATGTCATGCTCGCCGGCCGAGATGAAGATCTTCTGCCCCGTCACCTTGTAGCTGCCGTCGCCCTGCGGTTCGGCCTTGGTGCGCATCAGGCCCAGATCGGTGCCACAATGCGGCTCGGTCAGGTTCATGGTGCCGGTCCAGTCGCAACTGGCCATTTTCGGCAGATATGTCGCCTTTTGCTTATCCGAGCCATGCGCGAGGATCGCCGAGGCGGCCCCGTGGGTCAGGCCGTGATACATGGTAAATGCCTGATTGGAGGCCGAAAACATCTCGCCCACCGCAGTGCCAAGGATATAGGGCATGTATTGCCCGCCATATTCCTCGGGCAGGTCAAGCGCGGTCCAGCCGCCCTCGCGGATCTGATCGAACGCCGCCTTGAATCCCGTGGGCGTGCGCACCACGCCGTTTTCGAGAACGCAGCCCTCGGTATCGCCCACGGCGTTGAGCGGCATCAGCACTTCGGAGGCGATCTTGCCGGCTTCTTCCAGAACCGAACTGGTAAAATCGGGATCAAGCTCGGCATAGCCGGGCGTGTCCTGCTCTGACACGTTCAGCACCTCGTGCAGGATGAATTGCATGTCGCGGGTGGGGGCGGTGTAGCTGGGCATGTCTTTTTTCCCTTGAAACGGTCAGGCCGCTTATTCGGCGGCTTTCTTGCTGTCCTTGAGCGCGGCGAGCATCCGCGCGCCCCATGTCATCTGTTCGCGCAATTCTGCGATGGCGGCGTCAAGCTCGTCGCGCTGGCGCTCCATGTCGGCGAGGCGCGCGCGCGCGATCTCGTAGGTGGCGGCGATCTGGGTATATTGCTGGTCGCCCTTGTCGTAGAGATCGAGCAATTGCCGCAGCTCCTCGAGGCTGAAGCCGAAACGCTTGCCGCGCTGGATGAGCTTGAGCCGGGCGCGGTCGCGCCGGGTAAAGAGCCGCTTTTGACCCTGACGGATCGGCGACAGGAGTTCCTTGGATTCGTAAAATCGCAGGGTGCGCGGCGTCACATGATACGCATCGCACATCTGGCGGATTGTCATCACATCATCACTCATCACGGGGCCTCTTGCGGGTCATCTGTCGACAATCTGCGCGTCACGGCCCCTGGTTACAAGAACCCTCGGGCTTTACGTGACCGCTACGTAACGTCACTTTTTCGTTGACGTAAGATCAGGCAAGGTCAGGCGCGTGACGGGCAACTTTCTTGCCCCCGTGTCACTTCCGCACATCACCGGAGGCGGGCCTCGGTGTCGTCGCGCAGCGCGCGAAGCTCTGCCATCGCGTCGTCGATCTGGCGGCGCTGCTCGGCCAATTCGGCCAGTTGCCGGTCGGCCAGTTCAACCCATTGGCGCATCTGCGCCCTGGTGCCCTCTTTCTCGTAGACGAGCAGCCATTGCCGGATTTCCTCGAGCGAGAAGCCGAATTTGCGCCCGCGCAGGATCAGCGTCATGCGCGCACATTCGCGCGGCCCATACCAGCGCGCGCGCCCCTCGCGTTCGGGATGCAACAGCTCGATATATTCGTAATAGCGCAGGGTGCGCGGGGTCACGTCGAACTGGGCGCACATTTGCTTGAAGGACAGCCGCTGGTCGGACATTCCTCCCTCCCTTCGAGATGAGGTTAGGGCCAGGTCGCGGCCCGCGCAACGGCCACCCTTGCCCCCGCGCCAATTTGCCCGCCATATAGGGCGCAGGCACGGCGGAGGCGAGATGGAAACGCAAAAAGACAAGATCGCGCGGCAGTTCATGGAGGCGCTGCCCCATGCCCGCGCGCTCGGGATGCGGTTCACGCGGCTGGAGAACGGTCATGCCGCGATCGAGATGGAATATAACACGCGGTTCATAGGCGATCCCGAGACGGGCGTGATCCACGGCGGCGCGGTCTCGGCGCTGATGGATACCTGCTGCGGGGCGGCGGCGATGAGCCATCCGGCCTCGCCCGGCGGCACCGCCACGATTGATCTGCGCATCGACTACATGCGCCCTGCCACGCCGGGGCAGACGATCCGCGCCGAGGCGGAGTGCTATCACATCACGCGCTCGGTGGCCTTTGTGCGCGCCCGCGCGATGGATGACGACACCGCCCGCCCCGTGGCCACCGCCACCGGCACCTTTACCGTGGAGGGCGGCTGATGACACGCGCTCGGCCCGAACCTGTGCAGGTGGTCAAGCAGCGCCGCGACGCCGCGTTGAAGGCGCTGGTGGATGGTGTGCCCTATATCGGCTTTCTCGGCGTGCAGTTCGAGCGGCTCGGCGATGAGTTGACCGCGATCATGCCGTTTGATGAAAAGCTCCTCGGCAACCCGCTCCTGCCCGCGCTGCATGGCGGCGCAACAGCGGCGTTTCTGGAAATCACCTCGATCATCGGGCTAAGCTGGTCGATGCTCTGGGAAGAGATCGAGAGCGGCGTGCTCGACCCCGAAACGCTGACCCATGGCCCGCTGCCGCGCCTGCCCAAGACGATTGATTTCACCGTCGATTACCTGCGCTCCGGCCTGCCGCGCGATGCCTATGCGCGCGCGCAGGTCAACCGCTCGGGGCGGCGCTATGCGAGCGTCCATGTCGAGGCCTGGCAGGACAACCGCGCGCGCCCCATCGCGCAGGCCACCGGGCATTTCCTGATGCCGCGCCGCGATGGCTGAGGCGGCGCGGCCCGTCACCCATGGCCGGGTCCTGAAAATCGCCATTCCCATCGTCATCGCCAACGCCACCGTGCCGATCCTCGGCGCGGTGGATACCGGCGTGGTCGGGCAGTTGGGCCTTGCTGCGCCCATCGGCGCTGTGGGGCTGGGCGCGATCATCCTGACGGGCGTCTACTGGGTGTTCGGCTTTTTGCGCATGGGCACGACGGGGCTGACCGGTCAGGCGCTCGGCGCAGGTCAGGCGGGCGAGGTGGCGGCGCTTCTGACGCGCGCGCTGATGATCGGGCTTGCGGGCGGCGTGGCGGTGATCGCGCTGCAATGGCCGCTTTTTGCCGCGGCGTTTCTTGTCGCCCCCGCCAGCGCCGAGGTCGAGGGGATGGCGCGCGATTACATGGCGATCCGGGTCTGGTCTGCGCCCGCGATGATATCACTTTACGGCGTCACCGGCTGGCTCATCGCGCAGGAACGCACGCGCGCCGTGCTCGGTATTCAGGTTCTGATGAACGGGGTCAACGTGGGCCTTGATCTATGGTTCGTCCTTGGCCTCGGCTGGGGGGTCGAAGGCGTGGCGCGCGCCACGGTGATCGCCGAATGGGGCGGGCTGGGCCTTGGCCTCTGGTTCTGCCGCGCGGCCTTTGGCGTGCCTGCATGGCGCGACTGGCCGCGCGTGTTTGATGCAGAGCGCCTGCGCAACATGGCCTCGGTCAATGGTGATATCCTGCTGCGCTCGCTCATGTTGCAGGCGATCTTCGTCTCTTTCCTCTTTCTCGGCGCGGGTTTCGGCGATGTGACGCTGGCGGCCAATCAGGTGCTGATGCAGTTCCTCAATATCACCGCCTACGCGCTCGACGGCTTTGCCTTCGCCGCCGAGGCGATTGTCGGTCAGGCGTATGGCGCGCGGGCGCTCGCGATTGTCCGGCGCGGCGCGCTTTTGTCGAGCTTCTGGGGCTTTGTGATCTGCCTGGGCATCGCGGCGGGCTTCGCGCTTTTTGGCGGCGCGATCATCGACCTGATGACAACCGCGCCCGAGGTCCGCGAGCAGGCGCGCCGCTTCTTGCCCTATTCCGTGGCCGCACCCCTGCTGGGCCTTGCGCCTTTCATGCTCGACGGCATCTTCATCGGGGCGACCCGCTCGCGCGACATGCGCAACATGATGGCGCTGAGCCTTGCGGCCTATGTCGCGACGGTTGCCGCGATGGTGCCTGTCCTGGGCAATCACGGCCTCTGGCTGGCGCTTCTGGTCAGCTTTGTTGCGCGCGGCATCACGCTCGGCCTGCGTTACCCGGCGCTGGAGCGGGGGATGGGGTAGGCCACTGTTCGGCCCGTCTTGGCCTGAAGGGGACGTTTGCATCTTGCCCCCGCGCGGAATCAAGGCGCGNNCGCCGCCGCGCGAGCGCCCGACCGCCCGGACGGGCGGGCACTCGCGCGGCTCTGCACATGACTGCGAATGTCCCCTTCAGGGCATCACCGGACATGTGGGCAACGGTTCCGCCCCGTACCGCTCCCTCCCCTCAATCCACGCTCCTGAGCCGGGTGCGTTGCACCAGCGCCACTGCGAGCAGTGGCAGGGCGACGGTCAGGCCGCTCACGATCAGGATCAGAACGCCCAACTGGCTGTAATCGGCGGGGGTTGTGACCGCGCCGCTCACCGGGTCGCGCACCTCGCGCGTCACCACTAAAACCTGGTTGAGATACTTGGTGAAAAGCGAACTGGCCGACAGCGCCAGATTGGTGAACGACGCCATCACGGCAAAGAACGTGGCCTTGAGGTCGGGCGGCGCATTGCGCGCGATCCAGGCCAGCATCGGGATCATCGCGATCTGTCCCAGGGGCGATTCCATCGCCGTATCCATGATCGCGATGAACCGCGCGTCGACAATGCCGCCGGTGAGCGGTGCGGTGATGTCCTGAATGCCGTAATACAGCCCGATATTGGGTAGCGACAGCACCCCGCCCGCCACGGTCAGGATCACGATGATATAGACGATGCTGTGATTGGCGATGAGCGGGCGCAGGATCACCATGCCCGCAAGCGTGAGCATCGAGGCAATGAGCGACAGCACCGAGAGGAACTGTTGGTCAAACCCCAGCACGTCGATGGCAAACCAGGTATAGCCGTCCCCCACCCGTGGCACGGCGCGAAAGATGAAGATGATGATCGCGGTGCCGATGAGCGTGCGCGCCTGCGCCACCGGAAGCACCGCAACAAGCTGCCGCATCAGCAACAGCACGATCGCCATCGACCCGGCAAAGATGATCTCTTGCCCGAAGGGAATATCGCTCAGCCCGATGGTGAGCGAGAGCGCGACAAACCCCGCCCCGCCGATGAAATACCACGGGTTGGGCGTGGTCTTCTCGTCCGACCGCTCGAAAAGCGCGTCGGCCTCGGCCTCGGTCAGACCCCGCCCCAGAAGCCCCCGGCGCGCGCGCCATTTCTGCACGCCCGCCAGGATCACGCCCGAGACCGAGACCAGCGGTATTGCCAGCGCCGCAAGGTAGATATTGGCATAGACCGCGCGCTTGCCCTCGGCATCCAGCGCCTCGATCCCCGAGAACATCGTGATGTTGAGCAGCGCCACCGCCACCGTGCCGCTGATCAGCGCGAAGCGGCCCAGCGTCTGCATCGTGGTGTGCAGCGCGCGCGAGGTCTCGGGGGTGAGCGGCGCGCCGGCCTCATCAAATCGCGGCACCGCCTCGACCGACATGGCATCGGCCACCGCGTCCTGAATGACAAGGCCCGAGGGTGCCAGCAGATAGGAGGTCACATACCACGCGCCCATCGGCATGATCGCCACCATCGCCTCGGTCTGCGTGAGCAGCAGATACATGATGAAAACCGACAGCGCGATCAGCCCCGCACCCAGATAGACCAGCAGCCATTTCCACCGCCACATGATATCCACCAGATGCCCCAGCGGCATCTTGAGCGCCCAGGGCAGCCCGGCCCAGAAGGCCAGACCGGCAAGGAAGGCGGCCGAAAGGTCGAGATATTCCTTCACGAAAAAGGTCCCCACGATCATCGTCAGCCCCGAGAACCCGGCGGCAAAATAGACCATCAGCGGCGGCAGGAAGGTCCAGCGCATCTGCCGCGCAAGATCAAAGAGGACGGCATCGACCCAGCGGGCGGCGGCACTCATGCCGTGCCCCATGTGGCCGGGGCGGCCCGAAGCGCGGGCGCGACCAGATCAAGCGTCCCGGCGGGCAGGATCACGAGCAGCTTGGGCGCTGTCACCGACAGGCTCAGCGGCCCAACCGCCCGGTTCGAGGTGCCGATGCGCCCGTCAGGGGCAAAATTGATCCCGCGTATTGGCCATTCCAGCCCGTCCGAAACCCCCTCGACCGCGCCCATCGGGAAAAGCGACACGCGGCACCCGGCCTCAAGCGGCAGCGAGAGCGCGGGCGGGCACAGAAACATCAAATCCACCGCGCCCAAAAGAATACAGCGTTGCCCGGCATGACGCACCAGCGCGGTGCAAGCCGCCATCTGATGATCGAGCCGGTTGCCGGTAAAGCCCACCCCGATCAGCAGCGGCGCGCTGACATGGGCAAGACATTTCTCGAAATCGGTTGTGTCCTGATCTGCCATCGGGTGCAGGATCCTGCCGGGCAGGCGGGCACGCGCGGCCGCGCTTATGCCGTCGAAATCGCCGATCACCGCGCGCGGCATGATCCCCGCTGCAAGGGCATGATCCGCCCCGCCATCGGCGGCCACCACCACCGGCGCGCGCCGAAGCGCGGCGTCGAGATCGGCGCGCGCGACCGCCCCCCCCCCGACCAGCGTGATTGCCTCGTTTTCGCGAACAATCATTTCCCGTCGCCCTTATCGTTGCGTTAATACCTGCGATGACACAATCGGGCCATGAAATGATACAGTAAAGATCGAAGAATCGGACCGCTTTGGTCGCGGAGGTCATGGTAAACACTGTCTTTGCAGGCAAGCAAAGTGAGCATTTGAAATGGTAGGTTCCAGTAAGATCCTGACGGTCTCCTACGGCACGTTTTCGTGCACGTTGGAAGGTTTCGACGATTCATTCGAGACGATGAAGGCGATTGCAGAATATTTCCGCGATCTCGCCGCCGATGACCGCTATTTCGGGGCCGAACCGCCCACGCCCGACGCCGACATGCTTGCACGGATCGCCGAGCGCGAGATTGCGCGCCGGGTCCAGGCCCATGAACACGAGGGCCGGATTGTGCTTCGGGCACAGGGCAACGCGACGGCGGGCAAGGCGCTCGCTGCGGCGCTGAGCCCGACCCGCGACACAAGCGCTGCGCCAGAGGCCGCCACCGCGCCGGAACAAGCGCCAGACCCGGTCGCCGAGACCCTCGCCACAACCGCGCCTGCCACCGAGACCGACCCGGAGCAGGCCGCCGCACTTGACACGCCAATACAAGAGCGGCCGGAGACCGAAGACGAGGCAGAGGCTTTTGTCCTTCGCGAAACTGCCGCAGAAGAGACCGCGCCCGAGGGTATGCGGCAGGCCGGTGACCCCCCCCCCCCCGACGCCGGGACGGACAATCTCGCCGCAAGGCTCGATCTGATCCGCTCGGTGGTCGGCGCATCAGACAGCTATGACGAAGACGAACACGCGCAGGATTTCACCGATGCCACCACGTCGGATGACGTGATCTGGGACGATGCCGAGGAGAGCGACGATATCCCAGACGATGACGCACAGGCCCTGACCGCGCAGGATGCGCCCGCCGGAATGGCGGATATGACAGCGGCAGAAGCAGACGGGGACGGCGGGGACAGGCTCTTTGAAGATACGCTTGCCGCCCTTCTCGCCGATGCCACGCCAGCGGGCACGCCCACGCCCGCAATCGGGGCCATCAATACCCCCCCGGAGCAGGCCGCCGAGCCGCGCGGCGCGCGCGTTCTCAAGGTGCGCCGCGCGGATGTCGAGGCCGCACGCGAGAGCGGGCTTCTGGATGGCATGGACGAGGACGGCGAGGATACCGTCAATATTTTCAGCGACGAGACCGGCGCGCTCAGCCCCGAGGACGAGGCCGAGCTGCAACGCGAGCTTGCCAGCCTCGACGCCGAACTGGGCGAGGATATCACGGCAGATGCCGAGGACGTTGCCGAGGCCCCGCCCCCTGCGCCCACGGGCCACGCGCCAGAGCAACAGGCCAGTGCCGACAAGCAAACCGAGGTGTCGCGCATTTTTGACGAGACCGACAGCCAGATGGCCGATCCCGGCTCGGTGCGGCGGCGCAACACGATCCAGCACCTGCGCGCGGCGCTGGCCGCAACCCGCGCCGAAAAGGCGGCAGGCGCGGATCTGGCGAAAAAGGTGGATGTCTCGCCCTATCGCGGCGATCTCGACGCCGCCGTGCGCCCGCGCCGGGCGATGCCCGCCCCCGATACCCCGCGCAGCAGCCGCCCCGAAGAGCCGCGCCCCGCGCCGCTCAAGCTGGTGGCCGAACAACGCGTGGACATGCCCCAAAGGACGGTGCGCCCGCGCCGCGTGGCCGCACCAAAGGCCGAGCTGGCCGAGGCGCAGGACAAGGATTTTTCCGTCTTTGCCGAAGAGCTGGGCGCAACCGCCCTGCCCGACCTGATCGAGGCCGCCGCCGCCTATCTTGCCGATGTCGAGGGCCGCAGCCAGTTCTCGCGGCCGATGCTCATGGGCAAGCTGCGCGAGATCAACGAAAACGGCTTTTCGCGCGAGGACGGCCTGCGCTCCTTTGGCCAGCTTTTGCGTGAGGGCAAGCTGCAAAAGCTCTCGGGCGGGCGGTTCACCGTAACGAACGAGACCGAATTCCGCATTGCCGCTCAGCGGCGCGCAGGCTGACCACCGCCATGGCAAAGATCGCCGCATCCGAGAAGTCGATCACCGGGCCAAGCTGTGCCGTGGCCCCGATCACCACGAAGACGCAGAGGACCACCCTGAACACCAATTCCTTGGTGTCGCCCTCGCCAAAGAGGTAGGCCCACGCCCGAGGTATCGCCCACCGTCCTGACTGCGGTGCCCGCCTCGTTGAGCAGGTAAAGCCCGGTCGTCGGGTCGGTCACAAGTTGCTGGGTGATGATGATGACCAGCGCGGTCATGGTGCAGATCACCACCGTGTCGATGAACGGCTCCAGGAGCGACACGAAGCCCTCGGTGATCGGCTCTGTCACATACCCCAAGATCGTCCCGAAATTGCCCTTTTTGCGGGCCGAACGCGTCATTATCCGGCGGGTTTACCCGCCGGATGCAAGAAAATTCGATTTTTGGGCGCTCCTGCCTGCGGCCTGTGGCCGCGCGGCACTCAGTAGCTGTAATCGGCGTAGATGCGGCTCAGATCGCCCTGCCAATCGCCGTGATAACGCTCAAGCAGTTCATCGGCCGGGGTCTTGCCGGTCTCGACGGTTTCGCGCAGGGTGCTGAGGAAATGCGTCTCGTCGGGGATCATGCCACCGCCGCCGGGGCGCGCCCGCGCCTTGAGTCCGGCCTCGGAGATGTCGAGCACCTCGCGCGCCAGATCAAGCATGGAAATCCCCGCCACCTGCGCCTGAAGCCCGTCCACGCTCGCGGCCACGCGCAGCGCGTCGCGCGTCCCGGCATCCCAACCCTTGGCAATATCCCATGCGGCATCAAGCGCGGATTGGTCATACATCAGCCCCACCCAGAAGGCGGGCAGCGCGCAAAGCCTGCGCCACGGCCCGCCATCGGCACCGCGCATCTCCATGAATTTCTTGATCCGCGCCTCGGGGAATATCGTGGTGAGGTGATCGGCCCAGTCCGAGAGCGTCGGCTTTTCGCCCGGCAGGGCGGGCAATTCGCCGCGCAGGAAGTCGCGGAAGCTCTGCCCCAGCGCGTCGATATAGCGCCCGTCGCGATAGACGAAATACATCGGCACATCGAGCGCATAATCGGCATAGGCGTCAAACCCGAACCCCTCGTCGAACACGAAAGGCAGCATCCCGGTGCGCACGGGATCGAGATCGCGCCAGACCCGCGCGCGCCAGGATTTGTGGCCATTGGGCTTGCCCTCGAAAAACGGCGAATTGGCGAAAAGCGCGGTGGCCACCGGTTGCAGCGCCAGCGCCACACGGAATTTCTGCACCATATCCGCCTCGGAGGCGAAATCGAGATTGACCTGCACGGTGCAGGTGCGGCGCATCATGGTCTGGCCCATCGTGCCGACCTTTTGCATGTAGCTGTCCATCAGCTTGTAGCGGCCCTTGGGCATGAGCGGCATATCCTCGTGCCGCCAGATCGGCGCGGCCCCAAGCCCGATAAAGCCCACGCCGACCTTGTCGGCGATGTCCTTCACATCGGCCAGATGTTCGTTCACCTCGTCGCAGGTCTGGTGGATGGTTTCCATCGTCGCGCCGCTGAGTTCAAGCTGTCCGCCCGGCTCGAGCGAGACATTCGCGCCGTCCTTTTCCAGCCCGATGAGATGGCCCGCCTCCTCGACCGGGGACCAGCCATGCAGATCGCGCAAGCCCTCCAGCACGGCGAGGATCGAGCGTTTTCCCTCATAGGGCAGGGGTTGCAACGTGTCCTTGCAATAGCCGAATTTCTCGTGCTCGGTGCCGATGCGCCAGTCGGATTTGGGCTTGCAGCCACTGGCCAGATACTCGGCCAACTGGCTGTCATGCTCGATCGGCCCGCCGCCGGATTGGGGAATGGACATGCTCGGGCCTCCTGAGGGTCGCGCATTGGTTTCGGGGGCCAGAGTTGGCGCTATTCCGCGCGGGTGTCAATGCAGCCTTGGGTGGAATGTCGGGCGCGTGTCGCGCTGCCAGAGCGTTTCGGGCGCGGGGCCGGGGCGGCGCATCCGCGCGAGCATATGCTCGGTGCGCAGGCCGGGAAGGGCGGCGAAGGCGTCGAAAAGCGCCTCTGCCCCCTCGGCATCGAGCGGGATACAGAGATCGGGCTGGCCGGGTTGGCTGAGCACCCATTGCCCGCCATCGCGCGGGTCGAGCACGAGCGCGGTCACTTCCGACAGCGCGACCGTGCCGCCCGTAACGGGGCCGAGATAGGCAATCAACCCCTCATCGACCACCACCACCCCCGGCCCGCCCGCGCCGCGACGGAACCGAAGCCGTTGCAGCGCGGCCAAGCCAAGGGCAGCGGCACCAAGCGTCACCGCCCAGCCCACCCATTGCAGCAGGCCAAAGCCGGTCAGCGCCCACCACAGGCCAAGCGCGGCAAGCCCCCCCGCCACCAGAACCTCGCGCCAGCGGCGCAGGGTATGGGACGCGCCGGAACGAATGAGGCTCATCCCCAGTCCCCGCAACTCAGTTGCCAGAGTGTGAGCGCGGCGACGGCGGCGGTATCGGCGCGCAGGATGCGCGGCCCGAGACTGATGGCATGGGCCTGCGGCAGAGCGCGCAGGCGCGCACGCTCGGCCTGCGAAAAGCCGCCCTCGGGGCCGATGAGCACGGCCCAGGGCACCCCCCCGAGACCGCCCGGCAGGGCGGGCGCGGTGCCCACAAGCGTCTCGTCGCAAAACATCAGGCGGCGATCCTCGGGCCAGTCCGCAAGCAGCCGGTCAAGGCGGGTGAGGTTCGCCACCTCGGGCACGAAAGTGCCGCCGCATTGCTCGGCGGCCTCGACGGCATGGGCTTGAAGGCGGTCCTGCCGGATGCGTTCGGAATTGGTGAAATCGGTCTGCACGGGCAGGATGCGCGCGGCCCCCATCTCGGCGGCTTTTTCCACGATGAAATCGGTGCGCGCCTTCTTGATCGGCGCGAAAATCAGCCACAGGTCTGGCGGGTTGCGTTGCGGCGCGGTCTGCGCCTCGCACAGCAAGACCCCAGCCCGCTTGCCCGCCTCCGCCACCACCGCGCGCCATTCGCCATCGCGCCCGTTGAACACGCGCACTCCGTCCCCCGGCCCCAGCCGCATCACCCCGAAAAGGTAATGCGCCTGCGGCTGGCTCAGAGGAAGGGTTTGCCCTTCCCCCAGCGGGTGCTCTAGATAAAGCCTGATCTTGTCCCCTGTCATGAGGCCAGCATATGAGCGAGGGAAACCGGACGCCAGAGGCCACGCGCGCCGTGGCCGATGCCTATGACGGCAATTGGGTGGACCGCTATGCGCCCGAGGCCGCGCGGCCCTATCTGCGGCTGTCGCGCGCCGACCGGCCCATCGGGACGTGGCTGTTGCTGTTGCCATGCTGGTGGGGTCTTTTGCTGGCGATGCTGGCGGACGGGCGCGCGGGCTGGCATGATCTGTGGATATTTGCGGGCTGCGGCATTGGCGCGGTGCTGATGCGGGGGGCGGGATGCACCTGGAACGACATCACCGACCGCGACATCGACGGCTCGGTGGCGCGCACGGCGTTGCGGCCCATCCCCTCGGGGCAGGTGCGCGTGCGCGGCGCGCTTCTATGGATGGTGGCGCAGGCGCTGGTGGCGTTCCTGATCCTGCTCACATTCAACACGGCGGCGATTGCGCTTGGCGTGCTCGCGCTTCTGCCTGTGGCGGTCTATCCCTTCGCCAAGCGGTTCACATGGTGGCCGCAGGTGTTTCTGGGCCTTGCGTTCAACTGGGGCGCGCTGCTCGCGTGGACGGCGCATTCCGGGCGGCTGGAGGCACCGGCGGTGGTGCTTTACCTCGCCGGGATCGCCTGGACGCTTTTCTATGACACGATCTATGCCCATCAGGATGCCGAGGATGACGCGCTCATCGGGGTGAAATCCACGGCGCGGCTTTTTGGCGAGGACTCCCCGCGCTGGCTGCGGCGGTTCCTCGTGGCCTGTGTGAGCCTGATGATGGTGGCGGTGATCCTCACCGTGCCCGCAGGGCGGCCGGTGGCGATGGTGGTGGCGCTATGCGGGGTCTGGGTCATGGGCTGGCACCTTTACGGGCAGTTGCGGCGGCTGCGGCTTGATGACAACGCGCGGCTTCTGGCGCTCTTCCGCTCGAACCGGGATGCCGGGCTTCTGCCTGTGCCGTTTTTCGCCGTCGCGGCGCTGGTGTGATTGCGCTCGGGCGCGGGCGTGCCTAGAACACGGGCGAGTGCAACCACGGGGGGCTGCCTGGCCATGCGCCTGTCTACCATCGTCACAATGGCCGGGGTGTTCACCGGGGCTGCCGCGCTGTCGGTGGTGGCGGCGGGCTTTTCCGTGACCGCCATCGAGGACGCCTCGCGCCGCGCGGTGCGCGAGGCGCTTGACGCGCGCGGGATGCACTGGGCCGAAGTCGGCACCGACGGGTTGCAGGTATTCCTTGCAGGCACCGCGCCGGACGAGGCCGCGCGCTTTGCCGCGCTGACGGTGGCGGGCTCTGTGGTGGATGCGACACGGGTGATCGACCAGACCGTGGTGGAAGAGGCAGAGCCGCTCGCGCCGCCGCAATTTGCCATCGAGATCCTGCGCAACGAGCGGGGTATCTCGCTCATCGGGCTGGTGCCCGCGACGCTCGACCGCCATCAGCTCATGGCCGATATTTCCGAAGCAACCGACGATGCCCCGGTGGCCGATCTGCTCGACACCGCGGACTATCCGGCCCCCGCCACATGGCGGCCCGCGCTGCGCTATGCGGTGCGCTCTCTCGGGCTTTTGCCGCGCAGCAAGATCTCGGTGAGCGCCGAGCGCATCGCGGTCACCGCGATGGTCGACAGCGCCGAGGAGAAACGGCGGCTTGAGGCCGATCTTGCGCGGCAGAGCCCGAAGGATGTGCGCCTTGCGCTCGATATCTCGGCACCGCGCCCGGTGATTACGCCGTTCACACTGCGCTTTGTCATCGACGCGCGCGGCGCGCGGTTCGATGCCTGCTCTGCCGATACCGAGGAGGCGCGCGACCGCATCCTGCGCGCGGCGCGGCAGGCGGGCATGGAGGGCCGCGCCGACTGCGTGATCGGCATGGGCGTGCCGACGCCGCAATGGGCGCAAGCCGCCGAACAGGCGATTGCCGCGCTGGCCAGGCTGGGCGCGGGCAGCGTGACACTCACCGATGCCGATATTGCCCTGCTGGCCGAGCCGGGGACCGATCAGGCGCTTTTCGATGATGTCGTGGGCGCGCTCGACGGGGCCTTGCCCGAGGTGTTCGCCCTCGATGCCACGCTGCCGCCCTTGCCCGACAAAAGCGAGCCGGTGGTGCCCGAATTCATCGCCACGCTATCGCCCGAGGGGCAGGTTCTGTTGCGCGGGCGGCTGGGGAGTGCGCAGGCGCGCGACACCGCGACAAGCCTGGCGCAGGCGCGCTTTTCCGCCGATGCCGTGCATGTCACCGCACGGGTCGCCGAGGATCTGCCGCGCGACTGGTCTATGCGGGTGCTGCTTGCCATCGAGGCGCTCGCCCATCTTCAAAGCGGCGCGGTGACGGTGACGCCCGATACCCTCGACGTGCGCGGCAAATCCGGGCAAAAGACAGCGGGCACCGAGATTGCGCAGCTTCTGGCCGATCGTCTTGGCGGTGCTGCGCGCTATACCCTCGATGTGACCTATGTCGAGCAGCTTGACCCGGTGGCCGCGCCGCCTGCGCCCGAGGAATGCGAGGCGCGCATCGCCGCGGCGCAGAGTGACCGCAAGATCGGTTTCGAGCCAGGATCGGCGCGGATCGACGGAACCGGGGCGGTCATCCTCGACGAGATCGCCGCGATCCTGAAGGACTGCGGCGAGATCAGGATGGAGGTGGCGGGCCACACCGACAGCCAGGGCCGCGAGGAGATGAACGCGCAACTGAGCCTTGAGCGCGCGCGCGCGGTGCTCGACGAATTGCGCCTCCGCCGGGTGCTGACCTCGGGGCTGGAGGCGCAGGGCTATGGCGAAAGCCGCCCGATCGCCGACAACGACAGCGAAGAGGGGCGCGAGATCAACCGCCGCATCGAATTCCGCCTGATCCGCTCCGAGGCAGCGCCCGAGACCGACCCCGAGACGCAGACGGGCCTTGAAAACGTCGAGGATACAAGGGACAAGGGAGACGGGGCAGAAGAGGGCGGCGAAGGCCGCACCACCGATGAACAGAACTGAATTCATCATCGCGACCGCCATCGTGCTTTTTGTGGCGTTTTGCGTGGGTTGGTTCGCCAACTGGCTGGTGCATCGCTTCGTGCGGGTGCAGGCATCCGAGGTGGGCGAGCTGGAGCGCCTCGCGCAGGAATTGCACGAGGCCGAGGAAACCCGCGATCAGGCCATCACCTACCTGCAACAGCGCGAGGCGGAACTGACCAACCAGCTCAGCCAGGCCGAGGCCGAGCTTTCGGCCACGATGGAGGGGCTGCGCGAGGCCCGTTACGAGGCCGAGCACCTGCGTGCCCATATCGAGCGGATCACCAGCCAGGCCGCCGAGTAATACGACGAATGACCGGGCCGCGCCCGGTGCCTCCCTCACGCGCTCAGCAATTGGGAACGTTCACCGCCAACCCGCCCAGCGAGGTTTCCTTGTAGCGCGCGCTCATGTCGGCACCGGTCTGGCGCATCGTCTCGATACAGGCATCGAGCGGCACGAAATGGCTGCCATCGCCGCGCAGCGCGAGCGAGGCGGCAGAGACGGCCTTGATCGCGCCCAGCCCGTTGCGCTCGATGCAGGGCACCTGCACCAACCCCTTGACCGGGTCGCAGGTCATGCCGAGATGATGCTCGAGCGCGATCTCGGCGGCGTTCTCGATCTGCCGGGGTGTGCCCCCCATCACCGCGCACAGCCCCGCGGCGGCCATGGCGGCGGCGCTGCCCACCTCGGCCTGACAGCCCGCCTCGGCCCCGGAAATCGAGGCATTGAATTTCACCAGCCCGCCGATCGCGGCGGCGGTGAGCAGGAATTCCTCAACCCCGCCCTCATGCGCGCCGGGCACATGGTCGAGCCAGTAGCGGATGACCGCAGGCACCACGCCGGCCGCGCCATTGGTGGGTGCGGTCACCACCTGACCGCCGGCCGCATTCTCTTCGTTGACGGCCATCGCGTAGGCGCTCATCCAGTCGTTGATCTTGTGCGGCGCGCTCAGGTTGGTGCCGCGCTCGGCCAACAGCGCGTCGCGAATGCCCTTTGCGCGGCGCTTGACCGACAGGCCGCCGGGCAGCACCCCGTCGGTCGAGAGGCCGCGCTCGATACAGTCATTCATCACCTGCCAGAGACGCGCCACGCCGCTGCGCAAGTCGTCATGCCCGCGCCGCGAAATCTCGTTGGCGCGCTTCATCTCGGCGATGCTCTTGCCGGAACGCTCGGCCATGTCGAGCATCTCGGCGGCGGTCTTGAACGGATAGGGCACCGGATCGCCCTCGTCGGTCGCCTTGCCCGCCGCCAATTCATCCGCCGTCATCACAAAGCCGCCGCCGATGGAATAATAGGTCTCTTGCAGGATCACGTCGCCCTGCGCGTCGGTGGCCATCAGGATCATGCCATTGGCATGGCCGGGCAGGTTGGGGCCGAAATCAAAGATCAGGTCTTCCTTGGGGTGGAATTTCAGCTCGGGAAGGCCCGGCGGCGTGACGCGGTGGGTCTCGCGGATCGCCTTCAGCGTCGCCTCGGCCTTGTCATGGTCGTAGGTGTCGGGGCGGAAGCCTGCGAGGCCAAGGATCGTGGCGCGGTCGCTGGCATGCCCCACCCCGGTAAAGGCGAGGCTGCCATGCAGCGAGCCGCGCAAGCCCGCGTAGTGGAACGGCGCGGCGCGCATCCGGTCGAGGAATCGCGCGGCGGCCACCATCGGCCCCATCGTGTGCGACGAGGACGGGCCTATGCCGACCTTGAACATCTCGAAGACAGACAGAAACATGATGCGCGCTCCCTGGGTCGCGGGGGTTAGTTATGCGGTGTCAGAGGGGCCGCCACCTGTCCGAAAGCGGCCCATCAGGGCCGCCGTGTTGACATATGGCGCGCCAGCTTGCCCTGCATCTGGCCGCGCAACGCCGCTTGGCCCCCGGCATCGCCCCCCATGACCGCCCACCCGGTGGCACGGGCACGGCATCGAGTATTTTTGCCAAGAAGAAACCCCTAGCCATCCTTGCCCACATTCGCCGTGAAAGCCGCCTCGAAAGCGGCCTGTTTCTCGGCCTCGGCATCGGTCTGATGGCGCGATTTCCACTCGGCATAGGGCATCCCGTAACAGATCTCGCGCGCCTCGTCCCTGGACATCTCGAGGCCCTTCTCGTGCGCGGCCTCCTGATACCAGCGCGACAGGCAGTTGCGGCAAAAGCCCGCGAGGTTCATCAGGTCGATGTTCTGCACATCGGGGCGCTTGTCCATCAGATGCGCGCGCAGCTTGCGAAAGGCGGCGGCCTCAAGCTCGGTGCGGGTTTGATCGTCCATGATCTCTCTCCCTTTCGAAGACAAGATGGGCCGGAGTGTCGTACCGCGCAAGCCCTCTCAGACGCCCGCGCGCGCGGCCACCTCTTGCAGGATGGGGGCAAGCCGCGCGGCCCAGGCGGCCTGTGCATCGGGCGTGGCAATGAGATCGTTGCGCAACTCGATCAGCACGTTGGGCCGCTGATGGGCGATGGCGTGGCGCGCGATGCTGTCGCCGGGCAGGTGGCCGCCATAGGGCTGGTTGTCGCCGACGCAAAGATCCGGCTCGGCGCGCAGCCGCGCCAGAAGCGGCCTGGCCAGCCGTGTATCGGCGGCATAGAGCAGGCCGATATGCCACGGGCGCGGGGGACGGCCGCGCAATTGCGGGGTGAAGCTGTGGATCGAGACGATCATGGTATCGTCGCGCCGCGCCGCCAATTCGGCCAGCGCAGTGTGATAGGGGCGGTAGAGCCGACCCAGGCGGCGCGCGAAATCCTCGTCGCTGACATGGCGGTTGGCCGGGATCACCGTGCCGTCATAGAGCTTCATCACCAGGGTGGGATCGTCCTCGCCGCGGTTTGGGTCGATCACCAGCCGCGAGAAATTCGACAGGATCGCCGGGGCGTCGAGCGCACGGGCAAGCGCGCGCGCAACGCCCGCCGCGCCCACGTCATAGGCGATATGGCGCTCCATGTCCTCGGGCGCGATGCCAAGGCTGCCGCCATTCACGAAGCCGGGCACCGCGTTGGTGGCGTGATCGCAGGTCACAAGCCAGCGGGCGGGGCGCGCGGTGCCCTCGATATGAAAAGGAGTATGCATGATCCGGGTTGGCTTGTTGTATTGGTCTGGTCTAGGACAGTTGCCGGGAAAAGGGAATTGGGTCATAGGTTCCCCGACGTGCCGTTAGCGGTAACAGGCCGGGATTCCAGAAGAAGGATAACAGATGAGACGCCATCGCAATGTCAAGGTCGTGGCCACGCTTGGCCCCGCATCTTCGGATTACGGGACGATCCGCGCCCTGCACGAGGCCGGCGCGGACGTGTTCCGCCTCAACATGAGCCACGGAGACCATGCCGGCATCGCCGAGCGGCATCGCATCATCCGCCAGATCGAGGACGAGCTAGACAGCCCGATCGCGATTCTCGCCGATCTCCAGGGGCCGAAACTGCGCGTCGGCACCTTTGCCCGAGGCGAGGAAGAGCTGATCGAGGGGGCGGCATTCCGGCTCGATCTTGACGAGGCCGAGGGCGATTCGGCCCGTGTCTGCCTGCCCCACCCGGAGATTTTCGCGGCGCTGGAGCCGGGATCGCAACTGCTGGTCAATGACGGCAAGATCCGGCTGCGTGTGCGCGATTGCGGTGCCGATTTCGCCGCCTGCGAGGTGATGGTGGGCGGCACCATCTCTAACCGCAAGGGCGTGAACGTGCCCGACGTGGTGCTGCCGCTGGCGGCGCTGTCGGAAAAGGATCGCGACGATCTGGAGTTTGTGTGCGAATTGGGTGTGGACTGGCTCGCGCTCAGTTTCGTGCAGCGCCCCGAGGATGTGAACGAGGCGCGCACGCTGGTGCGGGGCCGCGCCGCGATCCTGTCGAAGATCGAGAAACCGGCGGCGGTGAAATGCTTTGACGACATCCTCGCGGTCAGCGACGGGATCATGGTGGCGCGCGGCGATCTTGGCGTGGAACTGCCGGTGCAGAACGTGCCGCCGATCCAGAAACGCCTTGTGCGCAAGTGCCGTGCGGCGGCGAAGCCGGTGATCGTGGCGACGCAGATGCTCGAATCGATGATCGAGAGCCCCATGCCCACGCGCGCCGAGGTCTCGGACGTGGCCACCGCCATCTACGAGGGCGCCGATGCGGTGATGCTCTCGGCCGAAAGCGCCGCCGGGGCCTATCCGGTCGAGGCGGTCGCGACCATGGACAACGTCGCCCGCTCGGTCGAAAGCGATCCGACCTATCGCGACATCATCGAAAGCTCGCGCAGCGCCAAGCGCCAGACCGTGGCCGATGCCATCGTCGCCGCGGCGCGCGAGATCGCCGAGACCACCGACATCTCCTGCATTTGCGCCTTCACCCAGTCGGGCACTACCGCCAGCCTGACCGCGCGCGAGCGGCCGCGGGTGCCGATCGTGGCGCTGACNNTCGGCGGAATCGGCGGCGGGGCAATACCCGGTCGAGGCCGTGACCATGATGGACAATGTCGCCCGCGAGGTCGAGAGCGACCCGACCTATCGCGAGGTGATCGAGGTCGGCCGCAGCGTCAACCGCCAGAGCATCGCCGACGGCATCGTGGTGGCCGCCCGCGAGATCGCCGAGACCACCGATATCAAGGTGATCTGCTGCTATACCGAATCGGGCACCACCGCGCTGCTGACGGCGCGCGAGCGGCCGCATGTGCCGATCATCGCGCTCACCAGCCTGCGTGGCACCGCGCGGCGGCTGGCGCTGACATGGGGGGTGAATTGCGTGATGACCGAGCAGCTTACACGCTTCAAGCTGGCGGTCATCAACGCCGCGCGCGCCGCGCGGGCGCAGGGCTATGCCGAGGAAAGCGATCAGATCGTGGTCACCGCCGGTGTGCCCTTCAACGTGCCGGGGACCACCAACATCCTGCGCATCGCGCCCTGCAAGGAAAGTTTGATCTACGCCACCGATCCGGGCTAAACCCGGCGAGATAACGATTTTTCAGGGTGTGTACTGATGGATGCGGATTTGGCGCTGGCTGTCGGAACGGTGCTTGGGGTATTGTCGATCCCCTCGATTTTATCCGCGATATCGGACTCACGCGCACCACGCGTGGGCGCGCTCACATTGATGATCGCGGGTGGCCTTGTGATCTGGGCGCTGACGGCCAGGCCCGGCGGCTACAAGCTCGCCGAGGTGCCCGCCGTGATCTTGCATGTGATCGCGCGCTATCTGCCCTGATCCCCGCGCGCGCGACGCAGCCCTTGCACCGGGCGCGGGCCTCGCGTATACGGCACGCTCAAACCGCTGGTCCGGCTGGATGTGGCATGCCGAGGCACGCGGGAAGACCGACCGAAAAAGGAGCCGGAAATGCCCAAGATGAAGACCAAGTCGAGCTGCAAGAAGCGGTTCAAGGTGTCCGCCACTGGCAAGATCATCACCGCCCAGGCGGGCAAGCGGCACGGGATGATAAAGCGCACCAACAAGTTCATCCGCAACGCGCGTGGCACCACCACGCTCAGCAAAGCTGACGAGGGGATCATCCGACCGATGATGCCCTATTCGCGTTAAGGAGGAATCAGGATATGTCACGCGTCAAAGGTGGGACCGTTACCCACGCCCGTCACAAGAAAGTCACGACCGCAGCCAAGGGCTATTACGGTCGCCGCAAGAATACCTTCAAGGTGGCAGCCCAGGCCGTCGACAAGGCCAACCAATACGCCACGCGCGACCGCAAGAACCGCAAGCGCAATTTCCGCGCGCTGTGGATCCAGCGGATCAACGCCGCCGTGCGCGCCCATGACGAGGGGCTGACCTATTCGCGCTTCATCAACGGGCTGGCGCTTGCCGGGATCGAGGTGGATCGCAAGGTTCTGGCCGATCTCGCGGTGCACGAGCCTGCGGCGTTCAACGCCATCGTCGATCAGGCCAGGCAGGCGCTGGCCGCCTGAGGCCAGTCGCGCACGAGGGACAGGATACGCCGCCCGGAGCCAGTTCCGGGCGGCGTTTTCGCATTCAGGGCTTGCGCCGCCTTGCCCCCGAGGCGGATCGGTTGATAGCGTGACGGGAACCCGCGAATCCAGGGGAAATCGCCATGCCGGACCGCGCCGGGTGACAGACCCGAATGCCTCCATTCTTCTCACCGGGGCGTCTGGCCGCGTCGGGCGGATGGTGTTGCGGTGTTGGCCCAAGGGACGGTCTGGGCTGACCGCGCAATATCGCAGGCCCCAACCGGGCGCGCTCTGCTGGGATCCGCTTGACGGGCCGGGGGCGCTTCTTGCCCATGCGGACAGGGCCGGCCGCCGCTTTGCTGCAATGGTTGCGCTCGCCGGGGTGGTGCCGGGGCCGGGGCGCGATCTGTCGCTCAACCGCACCATCGCCGAGGCCACGCTCGATGCCGCCGCGCAGGCGGGGATCACGCGGGTGCTCTTGGCGTCATCCTCGGCGGTCTATGGCGCGGGCGAGGCGATGGCCGAGGACGCCCCCCCTGCCCCGGTCAACGCCTATGGCGTGGCCAAGCGCGAGATGGAGGCCGCCTGCGCACCGTGGCGCGCGCGCGGCATGGAAATATGCTGCCTGCGCATCGGCAATGTGGCGGGCGCGGATGCGCTTTTGCTCAACGTGGTGGAGAGACGCGGCGCGATTGTGATCGACCGCATCGCCGATGGCGGCGGGCCGGTGCGCTCCTATATCGGCCCCGCGAGCCTTGCCGCCGTGCTGGCCACGCTCTGCCGCCATGCCGGGCCGCTGCCCGATATGCTCAACATCGCGGCACCTCAGCCAGTGGCGATGACCGCGCTGGCGCAGGCCGCAGGGGCGCGATACGAGACCCGCCCCGCCCGAGGCACATCAGCGGATCACCCTCGATTGCCGCCGTCTCGCCGCGCTGCACCGTTTTGCCCCCGAAGACAGCACAGCCGTGGAAATGGTCCGCCAATGGCGCACGAGCAGCCCCGCCTGAGCCGGGGCCGGCGCTATCTGCCTCAGCCCCGCCGCAGCACCTGAAACGCCGCCGATGCGCCCCAGCCAGCGGCGATGGCGATCGCGATCGACATCAGCCCGTAGAGCAGCGGTTGCTGCCGCGACAGGGCGTAGAGCCACCGCTCCAGCCCCACCTTGTGCACGTCGATCACCGTTTTGAGCTGCGCCACCACCCGCCCCTCGCGGGTGAGGAATATCCGCGTCTGATAAGCCCCCTCGGTCAGGTTGGCGGGCAGGCTTATCGCGGTGCGAAACAGCGTCTGCTCATCCAGGGCAACGCTGTTTTCCAGAAGCTGATAGGCGTTCGTGCGCTCTCGGATGCGGATAAGGGCGTCGGTAAAGCTCTCGACATCCTCGGCCATGCTCGCCGCGCCGACCGAGCGGATCGCGCGCGGGATCGACACCCGGTGGCGCAAATCTTCGGTATTGCTCAGCACCTGGTCGAGTGGCCCGCTCGTGGCCACGGCATAGAATGTGGGCGCGGACTCAAGCGCCACCGTGTCGGTATTGACCCAGATACCCAGAACCCGCTCCTTGCGCCGCACGCTTACCGGCAGCGATGGCCCGGCCACGGTAATCACCACGTCAAGCGGGATATCGGGGATCGGGGCCTCGCGTTTGACGGCACCAAAGATCAGGATATCGGACCCCTCGAATGTGGCGGTGATCGCCACCCGGTCCTGGGACAGTCCAAGCACCACCTCCTCGGCGCGCAAGGGCAGCGCCGCGAGCCAAAGAAGAAGCGCGAGACGCAGCATCAATACCCCCCCGCGCCCGAGGCGATGGAATAAAGCTCTGACGGCGTAAGCAGCAGGTCGAGCGCCAGCTTGCCGCAAACCACGAGCACCATGATCGCCAGCCATATGCGCAACTGTTCTGCCTTCATGCGGGTGCCGATCATGGTGCCGATCTGCGCGCCGATCACGCCGCCCACCAGCAAGAGAACCGCCAGCGCCACATCGACGGTATAGTTCGTGGTCGCGTGCAACAGCGTTGTGAAGGCGGTGACAAAGATAATCTGGAAAAGCGAGGTGCCCACCACCACCTTGGTTGGCATTCCGAGGAGGTAAATCATCGCCGGCACCATGATGAAGCCGCCGCCGACGCCCATGATGGCGGCAAGCACCCCCACCAGCACCCCGACCACAAGCGGCGGGATCACCGAGATATAAAGCCCCGAGGCGCGAAACCGCATCTTCAGAGGAAGCCTGTGCACCCAGCCGTGCTTCTTGCGCTTGGGGGGGGCCCCACGGCGGGTATTGCGGATCGCGCGCAGGCTCTCGATGAACATCAGCCCGCCAATCACGCCAAGGAACGCCACATAGCACAGCTTGACCAGAAGATCGACCTGGCCCAGCGATTTCAGATAGTTGAACAGGATAACGCCCAGCCCCGCCCCGACAAGGCCGCCCACGAGCAACACCGTGCCCATCCTCAGATCAACGGTCTTTCGTTGCAGATGCGCCAGCACGCCCGAGAATGAGGCAGACATGATCTGAGTGGCCCCGGTTGCCACCGCCACAGCAGGCGGGATGCCGATGAAAAACAGCAGTGGCGTCAGGATGAACCCCCCGCCGACCCCGAACATCCCCGACAGGATGCCCACGATTCCGCCAAGCCCAAGAAGCAGGAGCGTATCGACCGAAACCTCGGCTATGGGGAGATATATCTGCATGACAATTCCTAGGCCCATGACGCCGCGACATGCAAGGGACTGGCGCGGCATGGGGCGGGCATGGTTGGTAAAATCTTGTTGCCGAAATGTATATTTCAGGAGGCGCGAAGCTGCGCGGCTCAGCCCAAGCGTTTTTCCAGCACGAGCGCATCCACCGCACGCCCGCCCGCGCGCGGGTAATAAGCCGCGCGGCGCGCCACCTCGCGCCACTGGCACGCGGCATAGAGAGCGCGGGCCGCGGTGTTATCCTCGGCCACCTCGAGAAAGCCGCGCACGGCCCCGCGCGCCCGCGCCCCGGCCTCGAACCCGGCAAGGGCGGTGCGGGCGCGGCCCTCGCGGCGCATGGCCGGATCGGTGGCCAGCGTCAGCAATTCCGCCTCACCCGCGATCACCCGGCCAAGGGCAAAGGATTGCGCATCGCCCGCGACAAAGACAAGCGGGCTTGCCAGAAGGGCCGCGAATTCCGCCGCCGACCAGCCCCGCCCCTGCCCCGCAAAGGCGCGCGCATGGGTGGCGGCCATCGCCTCAGGCATCATCGAGGATCACGGGCGGCGCATCGCGGGCGGGGGCGGCGTCGGCGGGGCGGATATAAAGCGGCGCGGGCGGCGCTGCGCAGGCCGGCGCGGTTTGCGCCAGGAGCGCGATGGTCTGCGCCAGATCGGCGGGGACGGGTGGCCAGGCAGGATCGGTCAGATCCGCCGCCGCAACCAGCGCATAGCCCCCGCCGGGGGCACGGATATGCGCCATGCCGCGCGGCGCGGGCACGGCGGGTGTCTGGCCGCGCGCGCGTGCGACGATCACGTCGAAGGTGCTGATTCCAAACGCGGAAATATCCAAGGAAAGCGTCAGCCCCCGCGCAGCAGAAACGGCGATGCGGATACCGGTGAAGTTGCCGGGGCCGATGCCAACGCCGATCCGGTCCAGATCGCGCCACGCAACGCCGCCCTCGGCCAGCACTTCCTCCAGCAGCGGCATGAGCCGTTCGGCCTGTCCGCGCGCCATCTCCTCGGCGCGGGCCGCAAGAACCCGCTCGCCCGACAGCAAAGCGGCCGCGCAATGCGCGGCCGATGTGTCGAAGCCCAGTGTCAGCGGCTCAGAGCCCAACGGGGCGCACCTCGGTCACCTCGGGGATATAGTGGCGCAACAGGTTCTCGATCCCCATCTTGAGGGTGATGGTCGAGGACGGGCAGCCCGCGCAGGCACCTTGCATGTGCAGGTAGACCACGCCGCGCTCGAACCCGTGAAATGTGATGTCGCCGCCATCCTGCGCCACCGCAGGGCGCACTCTGGTATCCAGCAACTCCTTGATCTGGGACACGATTTCCGAATCCTCGCCGCTGTGATCGGCATGGCCCGAGGTGCCGCCACCGGCATCGGCCATGACCGGCTGACCGGATTGGTAATGCTCCATGATCGCGCCGAGAATGGCGGGTTTGACATGGTCCCACTCGGTCGCGTCGGCCTTGGTCACGGTGACGAAATCATTGCCCAGGAACACCCCCGACACCCCCGGCACGCGAAAGATGCGCGCGGCCAGCGGCGAGGCCTCGGCCCCCTCGGCGCTCGGGAAATCGGCGGTGCCCACCTCGAGCACGGACTGACCCGGCAGAAACTTGAGCGTCGCGGGGTTGGGTGTGGACTCGGTCTGGATGAACATCGAAAAAGGCCCCTTTTGCAGCTAGCTCAGATATGCGCGCCGGAGCGCCCCGAGTCAAGGTTTGGAACGATTCCAGACTGTGCCGCCCCCGCGCCAAGCGACCGGTTCAGCCATCGCCGGTCAGGTGATCGCCTCGAGCCGCTCCTTGCTCATATCGCCCGGCACGATGGTGATCGGGATCGGCAGCCCGCCGGCGTTGCGGCTGAGCTGGCTCACGAGCGGGCCCGGCCCCTTCTTGCCGCCGGCGGCCCCGAGCACGAGCACGCCGATCTCGGGATCGTCGCGGACCTGCGCCATGATCTCGGTCACCGGCTCTCCCTCGCGGATGACAAGCTCGGGGTCGAGGCCCTGCCTGTCGCGCATCCACTTGGCGAAGACCTCGAAATGAGCCTCGATCCGCTCGCGGGCCTCCTGGCGCATGATGTCGCCGACGCCGATCCAGTGGTTGAATTCATCGGGCGGGATCACCGACAGGATCGCAACCCCGCCACCGGTATGCGCCGCGCGCATCGCCGCAAACCGCATCGCGTTGAGACATTCGCGGCTGTCATCGAGCACCACGAGAAACTTGCGCATGAAACGGTCTCCCTCCGGCAGGCATCATGACCCGGAACGCGCGGCGGGGCAAGAGAGGTGAGCGGGGGGGCAACCGGCAGCGAATAGCTTGACTTTCAATGATGCGAACTCGCAGTCTGGGTGAAATCATTGATTTCGGTAGCACATGTCGAGCGCGCAAAAGACATTGGAAAAAATGCAGCGCAACCCGAACGCTGATTGGAAAATCAGTGATTTCGAGAAGGTTTGCGCGTATGTTGGCGTAGAGTGCTGCGCACCGAGCGGCGGAGGAAGCCACTACAAGGTGACAAGCAGGCACCTTGAGGGGATATTGACTGTGCCGTCAAATCGTCCAATTAAACCTGTATATGTGCGCAAGTTCGTGAGCTATATCGCGGCTCACTGCGAGGTCGAGGAAGATGAAGATGGATGACTATGTGATTATCATCCTTCCACTTTCCGAAGATGACGGCGGGGGCTTCGTGGGCCTTGTGCCGGACCTTCAGGGGTGCATGTCTGATGGTGAAACGAGAGAGGAAGCCCTTGCCAACACGCAGCAGGCGATGGCCGAATGGATCGAGCACCAGCGCGGCCGCGGCCTCGATCTGCCGAGGCCAGGCATCGCCATCGAACGCGCCTCGGAACAAAGAAAAACGTTGCTCAAGGCGATCAAGGCACTGATGGCCTACATGGACGAGGCAGACGGGCGTATTGCAGAGCTTGAAAAGGCTCTTGAGGACGCTGTTGACGGCATATCGAGCAGTTGGGAGAAGAACCTGCCGCTGTTTGAGAGCGCCGGTGCAAGGCTTTACCGATCACGCCCCAAATCGGCGCATTGACGCCCCCCCCCCTCAATCGAACGTGCCGCTGATGCGCCCCACGAGCATGAAGGCGCGGGCGGTGCGGGTTTGGGACAGATCGGATATCTCTGCATCCGAGGCGGTCTCGACGAAATCGGAAACCATGCGATCAAAGAGCCGCAGGAAATGGTGCGCCGCGTCGCGAAAGATCGTGTCCTGCTTCATCCGCGCGGCGGTGAGCGCGAGTGAAGAGCGGTCGCGGATACCGCCCAGGGAGGCAATGGCGCGGCCACGCTCGCCTGCGGCAAAGCGGCGCCATATTTCGGGGCGGGCCATGTCGGGGCGCAGGTCGTCCATGTAAATGCCGTCCTGCGCCAGAAGGGTGAGCACATCCTGCGAGGCGCGCACAAGCTGCGCGGTGGGCCGGTCCTTGAGCGCGCGGCGCAGCGCGGTGAACCCGGCCTTGTCCTCGGGGTTCTCGGGAAAGTTGAGCGCGCGGATGAAATCGGCGCGCTCGAGCGGTGGCGCGGTCTCCTCGGCGGGGGTGCCAAGCGGCAGCGCCACCTGATCGCCGGGCTGATCCGTCGGCGGCGCGGGGCGCACCGGGCGCGGCGGCGCGGACACGCGCACCGAGGAGAAGGTGGCAAGCGCCACCTCGGTCTTGCGCTGGGCGGCGACGATTTCGTCGAGTTTCTGCGCCACGGTCTTGTCCACGGTCGCGCCGAGAGACTGGCTTTGGGCGATATAGGCCTCGCGGATGGCATCGATGGCGGCGCGGAGCCGCGCGCTTTCCTCGCGCATGGTGCGGCTGGCGCGCGCGGCGATCAAGCCCACCCAAAGCATCGCCACCGGCACGAACACCGCGATCAACACGATCAACACGATCGCGAAATGCAAAGCCCCCGCCGCCGCCTCGGGCCCCGGCGCGAGCACAAGGAAATAGAGCGCTGCCCCGGCAAGCCACGCCACCGACAGCAGCGCCGCCGCGATCTCGACCGCGCGCGCGGGGGGGGTGGCGGCGGGATCGCGGCGAGGGGGGGAAGGCTGGGCCATGTCCGGGGCTGCCCGTCAGATATAGGCGATCTTGATCACCTCGTAGGCGCGGTCGCCACCGGGGGTGCGCACCTCGACGCTGTCGCCCTCTTCCTTGCCGATGAGGGCGCGGGCGATGGGCGATTTCATGTTCAGGAGGCCCTTTTCGATATTGGCCTCATGCTCGCCGACGATCTGCCAGGTGTGCTCGTCCTCGGTATCCTCGTCGATGAGCGTCACCGTGGCACCGAACTTGATCGCTCCGGAGAGGCGTTTCGGGTCGATCACCTCGGCGCGGCTGAGGATGCCCTCGACCTCCTTGATGCGGCCCTCGATGAAGGACTGCTTTTCCTTGGCGGAATGGTATTCGGCGTTCTCGCTGAGGTCGCCATGTTCGCGTGCCTCGGCGATGGCGCGGATGATGGCGGGGCGCTCGACCGACTTGAGGTGCTTGAGTTCCTTCTCGAGGGCCTCGTGACCGCCGGCTGTCATCGGTATCTTGTCCATTGCACGCGTCCATCATCGACATAGGGGCCACGCACCCGCAGCCCCGTTATTGGTTCTCTCTTGTGCAAGCAAGATTGCACGATGCGCCGGCCCCATTGCAAGGGGTGATCTGCAAGGGGTGATCGCCGGGACCGGCGGGAGTGACGCCGACGGATGTAACAAAATGCCGGTTTCGCTGCAAGGTAACGTCGTGTTTCAATTGACGCTTCAAGCGGGTTCGCGTTAGTCACGTTCGCAACTTTGTTGCGCGTGGGCGGGTGATCGCGGCGCGCGCCGGGAGAAGGATGGACACCATGACCGAAGCAACACGCGAAGCAATGGAATATGACGTGGTGATCGTTGGCGCGGGGCCTGCGGGCCTCTCGGCGGCGATCCGGCTCAAGCAGCTTGACGCCGATCTCAACGTCGTCGTGCTCGAAAAGGGCTCCGAGGTGGGGGCGCATATCCTGTCGGGCGCGGTGCTCGATCCCGTGGGGCTTGATGCGCTCATCCCCGACTGGAAAGAGCGCGGCGCGCCGCTCAACACCCCCGTGACCGAGGATAATTTCTACATGCTGGGCGAGGCGGGCAAGATCCGCGTGCCCAACTGGCCGATGCCGCCCTTGATGAACAACCACGGCAATTACATCGTCTCGATGGGCAATGTCTGCCGCTGGATGGCCGAACAGGCCGAGGCGCTGGGAGTGGAGATTTTCGCCGGCATGTCCTGCTCGGAGATCGTCTATGGCGAAAATGGCGAGGTGCGCGGCGTGGTCGCGGGCGAGTTCGGGCGCGAGCCCGATGGCACGCCGGGGCCAAGCTATGAGCCGGGGATGGAACTCCTGGGCAAATACGTGTTCCTGAGCGAAGGCGTGCGCGGCAGCCTGTCGAAAGAGGTGATCGCGAAATACGACCTGAGCGCCGGAAAAGAGCCGCAGAAATACGGCCTTGGCATGAAGGAAATCTGGGAGATCGACCCCGAAAAGCACCGGCAGGGCACGGTCACGCATACGATGGGCTGGCCGCTGGGGAGCAATGCGGGCGGCGGATCATTCATCTATCACCTTGAGAACAATCAGGTCTATGTGGGCTTCGTGGTGCATCTCAACTATGCGAACCCGTATCTGTTTCCCTACATGGAATTCCAGCGTTTCAAGCATCACCCGATTGTGGCCGAGCTCTTGAAAGGGGGCAAGCGCGTGGCCTATGGCGCGCGGGCGATCTCTGAGGGGGGCTGGCAGTCGATGCCCAAGATGGTGGCACCCGGCGTGGCGCTTCTGGGCTGCTCGGTGGGCATGGTCAACGTGCCGCGCATCAAGGGCAATCACAACGCGATGCTTTCGGGAAAGGCCGCCGCAGAGGCCGCACATGCCGCGATCAAGGCCGGGCGCGCAAGCGACGAGTTGAGCGATTACGAGACCGAGGTGCGCGAGGGCGCGATCGGCAAGGACTTGAAGAAAGTGCGCAACGTCAAGCCCTTGTGGTCGAAATACGGGTTGCTCACCTCGCTCGCGCTGGGCGGGTTCGACATGTGGACCAACACGCTCGGCTTCAGCCTTCTGGGCACGCTGGGGCATGGCAAATCGGATGCCGAGGCGACGGGCAAGGCCCGCGACCACAGGCCGATCGACTATCCCAAGCCCGATGGCAAGCTGAGTTTCGACCGGCTGACCAATGTCAGTTTCGCGATGACCAACCACGAGGAAAGCCAGCCCTGCCACCTGCGGCTGAAGGACCCGGAGGTGCCGATCTCGGTCAACCTGCCCGAATACGATGAACCAGCGCAGCGCTATTGCCCGGCGGGGGTCTACGAGGTGGTGAGCGAAGAGGGGAAAGACCCGCGCTTTGTCATCAACTTCCAGAACTGCGTGCATTGCAAGACCTGCGACATCAAGGATCCGAGCCAGAACATCACCTGGGTGACGCCACAGGGCGGCGACGGGCCGAATTATCCCAACATGTGACGCGGGCGTGACCGGGCGGCGGCACGCACCCCGGTCACGGCGCATTGCCTTGGGCGGGGCGGGACACTAGATTAAGACGGCATTCGCTATCAAGAAGAGGCGCATTCGTGATCCATCGCAGCTTTCTGGCCGCTCTCGCCGTCGTCGTGACGATGGGCGGAAACGCCCTCGCACAGATGCCCTCGGGGGCCTATCTCGCCGCCCAAAACGCCCGCGCGCAGGGCGATTTCGCCGCCGCCGCGCGGTATTACGCACAGGCGCTGGCGCGCGATCCGGGCAATCCGGCGATGCTGGAGAACGCGGCCTTTGCCTATATGGCGCTGGGCGAGGTGGACCGCGCGGCGGCAGTGGCGCGCAAGATGGAGGCCGACGGGGCCCAGAGCCGCGTGGCGCAAATCCCGCTCATCGTCGAGGCGGCGCGCAACGAGGATTGGGCCGCGCTGCTGGAGCGGATCGAGACGGGGCGCGGGGCGGGCGATCTGGCCGATGGCATGATCGCGGCCTGGGCCGAGCTGGGGCGCGGTGACATGTCGGCGGCGCTCAAACGGATCGACGCGCTGGCCAAGGAGCGGGGCTTGCGCAACTTCGCGCTTTATCACAAGGCGCTGGCGCTGGCGGTGGCAGGCGATTTCGAGGCCGCCGATGCCGTGTTTTCCGGCGAATCCGACGGGCAGGTGCAACGCACGCGCAGCGGCGTGATCGCCTGGGCGCAGGTATTGAGCCAGCTGGGCGAGACCGCGCGCGCGCTCAGCATCATCGACGACGCGTTCGGCCCCGAGCCGGAACCGGGCATTGCAACGCTGCGCGCGCGGATCGCGGCGGGCGAGACCGTGCCGTTCACGGCGGTGGCCGGGCCGCGCGGTGGCGTGGCAGAGGTGTTCTTTTCGCTGGCCCGCGCGCTGATGCAAGAGGCCGATAGCGAATTCGTCCTGATCTATGCCCGCGCAGCAGAGGCCATCGATCCGAACCATGTGGAGGCGACCATCACCGTCGCCGAGACGCTTCAGAACATGGGGCAGCACGCCCTTGCCATCGAGGCCTATGCCAGCGTGCCGCGCGATCATCCGGCCTTCTACACCGCCGAGTTGGGCCGCGCCGAGGCACTGCGCAAGACCGACAAGCCCGACGCCGCCGCCGAGGTTCTGGGGCAGCTCGCGCGCGCCTTTCCCGAGATCGTGGACATCCATGTTGCGGCGGGCGATCTGCATCGCGAGCAGGAAAGATATGCCGATGCCGTCGCCTCTTATGACCGCGCCATCGCCTTGCTGGAAGCACGCGACAACCCGCAATGGTTCGTGCATTACGTGCGCGCCATCGCGTACGAGCGGCAAGGCGACTGGCCAAAGGCAGAGGCCGATTTTCGCCGCGCGCTGGAGCTGAACCCGGATCATCCGCAGGTGCTCAATTACCTGGGCTATTCGATGGTTGAAGAGCGCATCAACCTTGACGAGGCGCTGGGCATGATCGAACGCGCGGTCGCGGCGCGCCCCGATAGCGGCTATATCGTGGACAGCCTTGGCTGGGTGCTCTACCGGCTGGGCCGCTATGACGAGGCCATCGGCCACATGGAGCGCGCCGCCGAACTGATGCCCACCGATCCGGTGGTCAATGACCATCTGGGAGATGTGCTCTGGGCGGTGGATCGCAAGGTCGAGGCGCGGTTTCAGTGGCGGCGCGCGCTGTCGCTGCACAAGACCTCGCCCTCGCCCGATCTGGAGGTCGAGCGGGTGCGGCGCAAGCTGGAGGTGGGGCTTGACGCGGTGCTGGCCGAAGAGGGCGCAGAGCCGCTCCGGGTGGTCGGTGACGGGCGCTAGTGGTGGAGACCGGATGCAACGTGGCCGATGCTGCGCGGGGGGAACGTTTGGCGGTGAACAGGACGTTGACGCCTGGACATGAGCCGCGCGGGGGACAGGGTGCAAGCGTCCCAATCATGCCCTTCACGACGCCTGCCGCGCCGCGACACCATGTGACATCAACGATTTGGAGCGGGGCGCGCGTGAATGCCAATGAACGCCCCACAGTCTGACGGCGGCATTACCGAGGCCGCCCCGGCCAAGATCAACCTCACGCTGCATGTCACGGGCCGCCGCGCCGACGGCTATCACCTGCTCGATTCGCTGGTGGCCTTTGCCGAAGCGGGCGACCGGCTGCGCGTCGCGCGCGCCGACAGGGTCTCGCTGCGCGTGACCGGGCCGATGGCCGGGGATGTGCCGTTGGGGGCGGGAAATTCGGTGCTGCGCGCCGCCGCGCTGATCGGGGTAGAGGCCGCGATCACGCTGGAAAAACACCTGCCTGGCGCGGCCGGGATCGGCGGCGGATCGAGCGATGCGGCGGCGTGTTTGCGGGCCCTGGCGCGGCTCGGGGGCGTGGCGGTGCCCGAGGCGCTGGGGCTAGGGGCGGATGTGCCGGTCTGCCTGCTGGCGCGGGCGGCGCGGATGCGCGGGATCGGCGGGGAGGTGGCCCCGGTAGCAGGGCTGCCGGTGCTCGACGCGGTGCTGGTCAATCCGCGCCTGCCGGTGACCACGCCCGAGGTGTTCGCGCGGCTGATGCGGCGCGACAATGCCGCTATGCCCGAGACGCTGCCCGGCTGGCGCGACGCGGGCGATTGCGCGCGCTGGCTGGCCACGCAGCGCAACGATCTGGAGGCCCCGGCGCGCGCGCTCTGCCCCGAGATCGGCGCGGTGCTGGACCGGCTGCGCGCCACAGAGGGCTGCGCGCTGGCGCGGATGTCGGGATCGGGGGCAACCTGTTTCGGGATTTACCCCGATGACGGGGCCGCCGCGCGCGCGGCCGCGCGGATCGCAGAGGCGCGGCCCGATTGGTGGGTGGTGGCGACGCGGATCAGGTGAGGCGCGCAACCACGTAACCGGCGAGATGGTCGAGCATGTCGCGCACCGGATGCGCGGGCAGGACACCAAGCGCCGCGCGCGCATCCGTGATCCATTGAATGGCCGCAGCGCGCGTTTCCTCGAGCGCGCCGCGCCTGTGCAGGATATCAAGCGCGCGCTCAAAATCGCCGCCCTTCTGATCGCCCTTCTCGATGGTGCGCCTCCAGAAGGCGCGCTCGTCGTCATCGGCCTGCGCCAGTGCGCGGATCACCGGCAGGGTCACCTTGCGCTCGCGGAAATCGTCGCCCACGTTCTTGCCGATGGATTTGGCGTCGCCCTGATAATCGAGCAGGTCATCGACGATCTGAAAGGCGATGCCAAGCGCGTCGCCGTAATCATAAAGCGCGGCGATCTGGCGTTCCGGCGCGGCGGCGATGACGCCGCCCACCTGCGTCGCCGCCGAAAACAGCGCCGCCGTCTTGCCGCGCACCACCTGAAGATAAAGCGCCTCGGTGGTGGCAAGATCGCGCGCCGTGCTCAGTTGCAGCACCTCGCCCTCGGCGATGGTGGCCGCCGCATTCGACAGGATGTCGAGCACGCGCAGCGATTCGGTCTCGACCATGAGCTGAAAGGCGCGGGCAAAAAGATAATCGCCGACCAGCACGCTCGACTTGTTGTCCCACAAGAGATTGGCCGTAGGCCGCCCCCGGCGGCTCTCGCTCTCGTCCACCACGTCATCGTGCAAAAGCGTGGCGGTGTGGATGAATTCCACCGTCGCGGCAAGGCGCACATCGTGATCGCCCCGGTAGCCGCACAGATCGGCAGAGGCCAGCGTCAGCATCGGGCGCAGGCGCTTGCCCCCCGCCTCGATCAGGTGGGCGGTCACCTCGGGGATGCGCGGCGCGTGGCGCGAGGCCATGCGCGCACGGATGAGCGTGTTGACGGCGTCGAGCCGGGGCGCGAGATGCGCGGCCAGGGCCTCGTGCGGTTTGGTGGCTGCCTCGTCCAAGCTCATCCTCTTTTCCCGACCTCCGACCCTCGACAAATCATGCGCGGTGCTCTTATCTCGGCGGGATGAAACAGCTCTTGAGCACGACCAACCCCGCCGACATGGCCTTTGCCAAGGCCCTGCTTCAGGGCGAGGATATAGACTGCTTTGAAATGGACGTAAACATGAGCATGCTCGAAGGCTCCATCGGGATTTTTCCCCGGCGGCTTCTGGTGCGCGACGATGATTACGCGGCGGCGCGGATGGCGCTGGTGGATAACGGGTTTTCGCTTGAGGACTGAGCCGTTTTCCGAGGCGGACCTGAGCGTTGATGCCTTTCTCGGCGGGCGGTTGCGGATCGCGCAGCCGCGCGCGGGCTATCGCGCGGGGATCGACCCGGTGCTGCTGGCCGCGAGCGTGCCCGCGCGCGCGGGCGAGACGCTGCTCGATCTGGGCTGCGGCGCGGGGGTGGCGGCGCTTTGCGTGGCCGCACGGGTGCCGGGGGTGGCGCTCACGGGGCTGGAGATGCAGCCCGGCTATGCCGATCTCGCGCGGCGCAACGCCGAGGCAAACGGGATCGCGATGGAGGTGGTCACGGGCGATCTGGCCATGATGCCCGAGAGCCTGCGGCAGCGGCAATTCGACCATGTCATCGCCAACCCGCCCTATTTCGATCGCGCGGGCGGCACGCGCGCCGCCGATGCCGGGCGCGAGGGGGCGCTGGGCGAGGGCACGCCGCTGGCAGACTGGATGGCGGCGGCGGCGCGGCGGTGCAGGCCGGGGGGGCATATCTGCGTGGTGCACCGCGCCGGGCGGCTGGCGGATCTGCTGGCTGCGATGCGCGGCGCGGTGGAGGTGCTGCCGCTGATCCCGAGGCGCGGACGGGCGGCGCGGCTTGTGCTGGTGCGGGTGCGCAAGGGCGGGCGCGCGGCGCTGCGGCTCTGCGATGGCTGGTTGCTGCACGAAGGCGCGCGCCACGAGAAAGACGGGGAAAACCTCACGCCGTCAACGGCTTCGGTGCTGCGCGCGGCGGGTCCCCTGCCCTTTTACCGGTGATTTGCGGAAAATGGTTTGGGAAAAAAACCGCGCATCCTGCACGCGCCGCGTGACAGAATTGTAAAACTGTGCTGCAATTCCCATGTCCGTAGGACACGCATTTTCACTGAGGAGACAGCCCATGAGCTTGAGTTCGCATATCGAGGAACTGAAGAAGAAACATCACGCGCTCTCGGAAAAGGTGGAGCTGGCGCAACGCGCGCCGGGGGTGAGCACACTGGAACTCGCGGATCTCAAGAAACAGAAGCTGAAGATCAAGGAGGAAATCGAACGCCTGTCGGTGGACATCTGACAGGCACAAGGGCCGGGCACATGGCCCGGCCCGCAGGGCAATCGAATGAATTTCGGGGAGCGATGTGTGGCGATCCGTGATCTTGGGCTTTCATCTGGTTCTCGGGCGGAAGGTGTGGAGATGAAAGACAATAAAGCCCTTGGCATCGGCGGCTAGATTGATTCTCTTGAACATTTTTCGGCGCGTCCGAGACTGTGCAGAATTTTGTGCCTTGGCGCATTTTGGTACGCCATTGGGAAGCATGTCAGCGATGCGGCTCTGCATGACAGCTAGGCGGTGGATCACCTGCTGATGCAGGGCAACACCGGCGCGGGGGTCTGGGCGGATGCGGCCTATCGCTCCGAGGAGATGGAAGCGAAGCTGAAGGCCGCGAAGCTGACCAGTCACATCCACCGCAAGGGCAAGCGCGGCAAGCCGCTGACCGAACAGGCCAAGGGTAGCAACCGGACCAAATCCACGGTGCGGGTGCGGGTTGAGCATGTCTTCGGCGCGCAGGCCAACGACATGGGCGGCACGCTGGTGCGCACCATTGGCCTGGTGCGGGCGAAGGCGAAGATCGGGATGAAGA
>DISF01000018.1:77124-119058 GCA_002421985.1 Roseovarius sp. UBA6217
GAAAAGTCAAAAATCGAGGTGCCCAAAAGTCTATCAACTTTTTCTGAAATTGCTTTAAAATACTCAAATCCCCGGCGCGCCGCGCCTCACTCCTCGAACAGATCGCTCTGCCCCTTCGGCCCCGGTGCCTCCAGCCCCAGATGCCGCCACGCCGCCTGCGTCAGCATCCGCCCGCGCGGCGTGCGCTGGATGAGGCCCTGTTGCAACAGGAACGGCTCGATCACCTCTTCCAGCGCGTCGCGACTTTCCGACAGCGCCGCCGACAGCGTCTCGATCCCCACCGGCCCGCCGCCATAGGCCTCGGCAATCAGCCGCAGATAGCGCCGGTCGGCCCCATCGAGCCCCAGATGATCCACCCCCAGCCGGGTCAGTGAGCTATCGGCCAGCGCGCGGCTGATCCGCCCGCCGCCCTCGACCACGGCGAAATCCACCACCCGGCGCAAGAGGCGGCCCGCGATGCGCGGCGTGCCGCGCGCGCGCCGGGCAATCTCGCGCGCGCCCGCGTCCTCGGTGGGGATATTCAGAAGCCGCGCGTTGCGGGTGACGATCTCGTGCAACTCGTCGATCTCGTAGAATTGCAGCCGCGTGGGGATGCCGAACCGATCACGCAGCGGCGTGGTCAAAAGGCCCAGCCGCGTCGTCGCGCCGACCAGCGTGAAGGGCTGCAACTCGATCCGCACGGTGCGCGCGGCGGGGCCAGAGCCGATCACCAGATCCAGCTCGAAATCCTCCATCGCGGGGTAAAGCACCTCCTCCACCGCCGGGTTGAGGCGGTGTATCTCGTCGATGAAGAGCACATCGTTGCGCTCCAGATTGGTCAGGATCGCCGCCAGATCGCCGGCTTTTGCCAGCACTGGCCCCGAGGTCATGCGAAACCCCACACCAAGCTCGCGCGCCATGATCTGCGCCAGCGTCGTCTTGCCAAGGCCGGGGGGGCCGTGAAACAGCGTGTGATCCATCGCCTCGCCGCGCTGGCGGGCAGAGGCGATGAACACCGCCAGATTGGCCCGCGCCTCGCGCTGGCCGATGAATTCCGACAGCGCCTGCGGCCGCAGGCTGCGGTCCAGATCCTCGGGCAGCGCCTCGGGCCGCAGGGCGGGATCGGGTTCGGTCATCGCCTCACCCCTTCGGTGCCAGAAGCCGCAGCGCGGCGCGGATCAGGGCGGAGGTGTCGGCCTCCGGGGCCGCCCCCGCGGCCTGCGCCACCGCGCCCGCCGCTTCGCCGGGGCCGTAGCCGAGATTGGTCAGCGCCGAGAGCGCCTCGGCCTGCGCGCCGGGGCTGGCCGGGGCCACCATAGCTCGCGCAGGGGCCGTCTCGATCACCGCATCCTCGGCCCCTGCCTCGGGCGGCACGGCGGGGGCCATCTCCCCCATCGCCATCACCGCAGGTGCCTTGTCCTTCAGCTCGTTCACCACCCGCTGCGCGGTCTTGGCCCCCACCCCCTTGGCCGCCGTGATCGAATGCCAATCCCCCAGCGTGATCGCCCGGCTCACGCCTTCGGGGCCGAGCGCGCCCAGAATGGCCAGCGATGCCTTTGCGCCGATGCCCTGCACACCCATCAGCAGGCGATGCCATTCCTTTTCCACCAGCGTGGGAAAGCCGAAGAGCTGCAACAGATCCTCGCGCACCAGCAGGTCAGTATAAAGGGCCGCCATCCCGCCCACCCCCGGAAGGGCTGCCAGCGTGCGCTCCGAACAATAGACGATATAGCCCACGCCGCGCACGTCGATCAGCACATGATCCGCGCCGCGCCAGTCAACCCGGCCCGCGATGCGCCCGATCATGCCAGGCCCCCGGCCAGCGCCCGCCCGTAATGCGCATGGCAGATCGCCACCGCCAGCGCATCCGCCGCATCCGGCCCCGCCAGCACCACGCCGGGAAGCTGCACGCGCACCATATGCGCCACCTGCTCCTTGGCGGCATGGCCCACGCCCACCACGGTTTTTTTCACCCGGTTGGGCGAATATTCCCCCACCGTCAGCCCGTATTGCGCGGGCACCAGAAGCGCCACGCCACGCGCCTGACCGAGCTTGAGCGTGCCCGCCCCGTCCTTGTTCACGAAAGTCTGCTCCACCGCCGCTGCCTGCGGGTCGAACCGCTGCACGATATCGGTGAGCTGCTCGTAAAGCGACAAAAGCCGCGCGCCCAGATCATCGCCTGTGGAATGGCACACGCCATTGGCGATATGGCTGAGCCTGCTGCCCGTCACCTCGATCACGCCCCAGCCAAGGTTGCGCAACCCCGGATCAATGCCCAATACCCGCATGTCTGCCCTGCCCGTTTCGGATTTTTCCCTCAATAGCACGAAACGTGAACGATAACCAAGCACAATGCGCCTCCGCCCCCCGCGGCCAAGCCCTGCATGAACTGCATAAGGACTATGCACAAAGCGCGGCTTGTCCGGGCGGGCTGCCTTGAATAGCTGCACTCTGCAAACGCCCCCCCCCCCGCAGCCCCTTTCAAGGACACAGACAGATGGCACTTGTTGACACCCCCCGCGCCCACGCGCCTGCCCCCCCCGCCCAAGGCGTCTTTTCGCGCCTCATCGAGGCCGTGATCTCGTGGAACGACCGCCGCGCCACGCGCAACGCGCTGGCCCGTCTCTCGGATCGCGCGCTTGACGATATCGGCCTGAGCCGTGGCGATATCGACCGGATCGCCCGCCGCTTCTGACGGCACGGGCCTCCGGGCCATGAAAACGCCCCGCGGGGATATTACCCGTGCGGGGCGTTTTCGTGTCAGCGAGGGCCTCAGCGCAAGACAAGGGCGAGGAATATGATCCCGCGCAGCGGCACCGATGGGCGGCGGCGACGCGGTATGAAAACGATCAACCCGTCCGAGCGGATTTGCCGACATATCCGCGCGTGGCTCGCGCCTATCCGGCGGAGGCGGGCGTTGAAGTCACGAGTGGCACCAGGCATGGTTTCGATCCCGGATCACAGCCCCCACCGTGATGCGGAAATTCTGCGTCCGAAATGTGGCAATAACACGGCACGCCGCCGCAACGGGCCAGATTTAGCCTTTTTTTCATCGATTTTTTGACATTGTCAGGGTGGACCAGTCACCAATTTCCTCGTGATGATCGACACTGTTTCCAAGCGCGGAATAAACCGCGATCACCTCTGCCGCCTGTTCGTTGAGCAGACCAGAGAGAATCACCTTGCCGCCCGGCGCAAGGCTTTGCGTGATCCCCGGTGCCAGCGCCAGAAGCGGCCCCTTGAGGATATTGGCAAAGATCAGATCATAGGGGGCACCCTCGCGCAACGCGGGATGCTCCAGCCCCTCGGCCTCGATGCAGCGCACCCGGCCGTCAAGCCCGTTGGCCACGACATTGGCCTGCGCCACCTCCACCGCCACCGCGTCGATATCCGAGGCAAGGAATTCGCCCGGCCAGATCCGCGCCGCCGCCATCGCCAGAACGGCGGAGCCACAGCCCAGATCGAGCACCCTGCGCCCGACAAAGCCCTGCCCCGCCAGCCGGTCCAGCGCGCGCAGACAACCCTGCGTCGTGCCGTGATGCCCGGTGCCAAAGGCCATCGCCGCCTCGATCAAGAGCGGAAGCGCATCCTCGGGCACGCGGTCCGCGTCGTGGCTACCATAAACGAAAAAGCGCCCGGCCACCACCGGGCACAGATCGCGGCGCACCTTGGCGACCCAATCCACCTCAGGCAGTTCCGACACGGTGAAGGCCCGCGCGCCATGCGCCGCCGCCAACAGATCAAGCCGCACCGCATCGGGGGCCGCCTCGAAATAGGCCCCGATCTCCCACAGCTTTGATCCGTCCTCCATCTCGAAGCATCCAACGCCGGTGGGGGCTGGATCGAACTCCTCCAGCGCCAGCGCCAGCGCCTCGGCGCGGGTCTTGTCGTCAAGCGTGGTAATGGCGGTCCATGTCGTCATGGTGGTCTGTCCTCTCATTGGGCGGGCGCGGGCAGCGCCCGCGCGAATATTGTCTCATTGCCCGGCTCGGGGTGGCGCGGGATCATCAGCGCAAGCACCAGCGACAGCCCCGCCATCCCCGCCGCCGCGCCGAACACCGCAGCAGGCGAGACCAGCCACACATAGCCCAGCGCCGCCGGCAAAAAGACAGCAGCGATATGGTTGATGGTGAATGCCACGGCGGCGGTGGGGGCGATATCGCCGGGATCGGCGATCTTCTGGAAATAGGTCTTGAGGGCGAGGGCCAGCGAAAACAGGATGTGATCCACCACGTAAAGCGTGGCCGCCAGCACCACCCCCCAGCCGAACAGATAAATCCCGCCATAGGCCAGGAACACCAGCGCCAGCCCGATATACTCAAATATCAGCGTGCGGCGCTCGCCAAAGCGGAACACGGCGCGGCCCATCAGCGGCGCGGCCACCATGTTGACGACAAGGTTGATCATGAACAGCGCCGTGACCTCATGCACCTCAAAGCCGAACTTCTCGACCATCATGAACCCGGCAAAGACCACAAAAATCTGCCGCCGGGCACCGGCCATGAATTGCAGCGCATAATAAAGCCAGTAGCGGCGGCGCAGGATCATCTTCTTGATCTGCGGGTTGGGGGCCTCGAACCGCGGATAGGCCAGCAGGCAGAACACCGCCACGCAGGCGGTAAACCCGCCCGAAACCATGTAGACAAGATTGTAGCTCAGATCGAAGGCCCGCCATGTCAGCACGATGAGCAGATAGGCCACCAGCGTCGCCCCCGACCCGGCCGCCAAGAGCCAGCCCAGCATCTGCGGCGCGCGCAGCTTGTCGAGCCATTGCAGTTGCAGCGACTGGTTCACCGTCTCGTAATAGTGAAAGCCGATGGAGCTGAGCATGGTGATGGTCAGAATCCCGCCCAGGCCGGGGAATTCCGCCGTCAGCGCCGAGGCCACCCCCAGGAGCGCCAAGGACACCAGCGCCAGCACCTGCTCATGCATGAAGATGATGAGCGCGATCACGCCAATGGCGAAAAATCCCGGTATCTCGCGCACCGTATGCAGCCAGCCGATATCCGAGCCGTCGAACCCCGCCACCTCGATCACGAAATTATTGAGCAGCGCCGACCATGTCGCAAAGGCCACCGGCATAGCCGCGGCCATCAGAAACAAAAGCGTCGTGGGCCTGCGCCAGAACGGCAGCTCCCGCGCCCGCCCAAGGGGAAATTGCGCACTCATGATCTCGCTTTACGCCCAAGCATGGCGATTGGCGAGGGGGGCGACGGGGAATCGTCGACGGGGCAGCACGATCTTTAACCTCACACAAGCGCGTTGGGGAGCCGCGCAAGAGCCCCCAACTTTCGACGTTTTATCCAGCCCCCGCCCGCTCAATAAAAACTCTGCGGATCAATATCCACCGCCAGCCGCATCTGCGCGGGCAGTTTCACCGGCGCGAGCCAGCGCGATATGGCCGCTTGCAGGCCCGCGCCCTTCGGGGCCTTGATGAGCAGCCGCACCCGGTGCCGCCCCCTGATGCGGGCAATCGGCGCGGGCGCGGGACCATAGACCTCGGCCCCCGCCGCGCGCAGCGGGGCCGCGTTGCGCGCCAGCCAGCCGCCCAGATCGAACGCCGCTTTCATGTCGGGCGAACTGAGGATGATCCCCGCCATCCGCCCATAGGGCGGCACGCCCGCCACCTGCCGCGCGCGCGCCTCTGCCCGCCAGAAGCCCTCCTCGTCCCCGGCAAGGATCGCGCGGATCACCGGGTGATCGGGCTGATGGGTCTGGAGCAGCGCCACGCCCGGCCGCTCGGCGCGCCCCGCCCGCCCCGCCACCTGCCGCATAAGCTGAAACGTGTGCTCGGCGGCGCGCAGGTCGGACCCCTGAAGCCCCAGATCGGCGTCAATCACGCCCACCAGCGTCAGCAGCGGAAAATTATGCCCCTTGGCCACGAGTTGCGTGCCGATGATGATATCGGCCCCGCCCTCGGCAATCGCCGCGATCTGCTCCTTGAGCGCCCGCGCAGAGGCAAAGAGATCCGACGACAACACCGCGATCCGCGCGTCGGGAAAGAGCGCCGCCGCCTCCTCGGCCAGCCGCTCCACCCCCGGCCCGATGGCGGCCAGCCGCCCCTCCACCCCGCAGGCCGGGCAGGCGACAGGAACAGGCGCGCTCGCACCGCATTGGTGGCAGACAAGGCGATTCTGAAAGCGGTGCTCGACCATGCGCGCGTCGCAGTGCGCGCAGCCGATCTGATGGCCGCAGGCGCGGCACACGGTCACCGGCGCATAACCGCGCCGGTTGAGAAACAGCATCGCCTGCTCGCCCAAGGCCAGCCGCGCCTTGACCGCCTGCCGCAGCGTGGGCGAGACCCACCGCCCCGCCGGCACCGCCTCGGCGCGCAGATCTATCGCCGCCAGTTCCGGCATCACCGCCACGCCGAAGCGTGCCGCCAGATCGAGCCGGTCGTATTTGCCGGCTTCGGCATTGGCCCAGCTTTCAAGGCTTGGCGTGGCCGAGGCGAGCACCACCCGCGCCGAGCAAAGCGAGGCCCTGAGCACCGCCATGTCGCGCGCGTGGTAAAGCACGCCATCCTCCTGCTTGTAAGAGCCGTCATGCTCTTCATCCACCACGATCAACCCCAGATCGCGGAACGGCAGAAAAAGCGCCGAGCGCGCGCCGACGACAAGCTGCACGCCGCCCTCGCCCGCCATCTTCCACACCCGGCGGCGCTCGGCCATGGTCACGCCCGAATGCCATTCGGCGGGCCGCGTGCCAAAGCGCGCCTCGACCCGCGTGAGAAACTCCGCCGTCAGCGCGATTTCGGGCAACAGCACCAGAGCCTGCCGCCCCCGGCGCAAACATTCGGCCACCGCCTCGAGATAGACTTCGGTCTTGCCCGATCCCGTGACGCCGCGCAAAAGCGTGGTGCCATAGCCGCCCGCGCGCACGCCTGCGCCAAGCGCCTCTGCCGCCGCCGCCTGATCCTCGGTGAGCATCTTGGCGGGCAAATCGGGGTCCAGCCTTGGGTAGGGCGCATCGCGCGGCGCGGTTTCCTCGATCAGCGCGCCTTGTGCCGCCAGCCCCTTGACCACCGAGGCAGAGACCCCCGCCAGATCGCACAGGTCCGTGAGGCCAAACCCCATCCCGCCGTGATCGCGCAAGACCGCCAGCACCCGCGCCCGCGCCTCCGTCAACCGCGCGGGCTCCGCCCCGGACAGCCGGTAGACCTTGTGCGCCCCCGGCGGATCCGAGAGCCCCGGCGCGCGCGTCGCCAGCCGCAGCATGGCGGGCAGCGGCGTCAGCGTATAAGCCGCCGCGCGCACCAGAAAATCGCGCATTGCCGCACCCATCGGCGCGAGATCGAGCACCCGGCCCACCTTGCGCGCCTTCTTGAGGTCAAAACCGCCCGCGCCCGGCCCCCAGACCACCCCCATGATCCGCCGCGGCCCCAGCGGCACCTCGACGAAATCGCCCAGACCCACGCCGCCCTCTGGTGCCAGATAATCGAGCGTGCCCCCCAACGGCTGCGCGGTCAGCACCGCCACCAGCGCCCCCTCGTCGAAATGCTCGGGCAGGCTCACGCGGGTCGCTCCTTTGCGGGGTTTCAGCCCCCCGATCTATGCGGTAAAGGCAGGACCGAGACAACCCAACCCGCCAGAGAGGGCCGCCCCATGAAATTCTTCGTCGATACCGCCGAGATTGACCAGATCGCCGAGTTGAATGATCTCGGCATGGTCGATGGCGTGACCACCAACCCGTCGCTGATCCTGAAATCGGGGCGCGACATCCTTGAGGTCACGCGCGAGATCGCCGCCCTTGTCGCGGGCCCTGTGAGCGCCGAAGTGGTGGCGCTCAAGGCCGATGACATGATCGCCGAGGGCCGCAAGCTTGCCGCCATTGCCCCCAATATCGCCGTCAAGGTGCCGCTGACATGGGACGGGCTCAAGGCGTGCAAGGTGCTCTCGGGCGAGGGGCACATGGTCAATGTCACGCTGTGTTTCTCGGCCAATCAGGCGCTTCTCGCGGCCAAGGCGGGGGCCACGTTCATCTCTCCGTTCATCGGGCGGCTGGATGACATCAACCTCGACGGGATGGAGCTTATCTCCGACATCCGCCAGATCTATGACAATTACGGCTTCGAGACGCAGATCCTCGCCGCCTCGATCCGCACCGTCAACCACGCCTATCAATCGGCGATGATCGGTGCCGACGTGATGACGGCACCGCCCGCCGTCATCAAGGCCATGGCCGCCCATCCGCTGACCGACAAGGGGCTGGCCACCTTCATGGCCGATTGGGAAAAGACCGGGCAAAAGATCATCTGAGCATATCAAGCCTTTCTTAACCGATACCCGACATACCGGAATGGTTTTTGCGGGGACATGCACTCTGTCGGCGACCCAAATCCACCCGCTTTCGGCAAGATGTCGTTGCGCGCGTGCGCATTCTGCGCATATGTTGAGGACACTATGGAAAACAAGCGGCAATTCCAGTCTGTCGAGTTCTGCGCCGGTGCCGGCGGCCAGGCGCTTGGGCTCGAACAGGCCGGGTTTGCGCACAGCCTGCTCGTCGACAATGACGCCGATTGCTGCGCAACGCTGCGGCTCAACCGCCCCGGCTGGCGGGTCGATTGCGCCGACATGCGCGACTATGCACCCCCCGATATCGGGCCGGTCGATCTGCTCTCGGCCGGGCTTCCCTGCCCGCCGTTTTCCATCGCGGGCAAACAGCTTGGCGAAAAGGATGATCGTAATCTCTTTCCCGCCGCGCTGCGGCTGATCGAGCGTCTGTCGCCGCGCGTGGTGCTGATCGAGAATGTGCGCGGTTTCCTGTCATCGGGTTTCACGGCCTACCGGCAAGAGATTGTCAACGGGTTTGACCGGCTCGGTTACGCGGTGGATTGGCGGCTCTATGACGCGCAGGCGTTCGGCGTGCCACAGACGCGCTCGCGGGTGACGATTCTCGCCGCCCGACGCGCGATCTGGCCCTATCTCCGCTTTCCCGAAGGCGGCACCGGGCGCGCCCCCGATGTCGGCGCGGTGTTGCGCGATCTCATGGCCGAAAACGGCTGGCAACAGGCGGATAGCTGGGCTGAAACCGCGTCCGGCGTGGCCCCCACCATCGTCGGCGGCTCAAAGAAACACGGCGGCCCCGATCTCGGCCCGACGAGGGCGCGCGAGAAATGGCGTCAGATGGGTGTGAACGGCGGCAGCATCGCCGAAACCGCCCCGGCCCCGGATTTTACCGGCTTGCCACGGCTGACCACGCGCATGGTCGCCCGGCTGCAAGGCTTTCCCGACACCTGGCAGTTCACCGGCAAAAAAACCGCCGCCTACCGGCAGATCGGCAACGCGTTTCCGCCGCCCGTCGCGCGCGCGCTTGGGCAGGCCATCGCCTCGGCCCTGTCGGCGCATGACCTTGCCATCGAGCCGGAATGCAGGGTGGCAGCGGAATGACACCGCGCTCGGGTGGCGGCGCACGCGCGCGGCTCCGCGCGCACTTCCTTGCCAATATCGGGCGCGTGATGGATTCGACCGAGTTGCGCGAGGTATCAGGCGGGATTTCGGAATGGGCGCGCCGCGTGCGCGAACTCAGAACCGAAGAAGGCTACCTGATCCTGACGCACAACGATCTGGCCTCGCTCAAACCGGGCCAATACCTGCTCAACGATCCCAAACCGATCCCCGCTTTCGAGCGTGGCATATCCAAGGAAACCCGCGCTTTCGTTCTGGACCGCAACGGATTCACCTGCCAGCAATGCGGCGCGGTCGCCGGAGAGCCTCACCCCTACGATCCCACACGCAAGACGCGGCTGCAAATCGGCCATGTCATCGACAAATCGCAGGGCGGAACCGACGATCCCGGCAACCTGCGCGCGCTCTGTTCGGTCTGCAACGAAGGCGCTGCGAATCTGACGCTCGACCGGCCATCGCTTCACAAACTGCTGGTTCAGGTGCGCCGCGCCACGGCGGCGGACCAGAAAAGCCTGCTGGACTGGCTCAGGACAAAGTTCGGGCCTTGACACGAACAAACACCGCAACCATCGCGCTGCATTTTCTTGCGGCATTCCGCGCCGTCATCTGCTAACCTGCGACAGAACACGGATATTGAGGCCGCAATGACCGCCAAGCCCCGCATCGACGACGCCCTGCGCGAGCGTATCATCACCGAGCCGGATGTGATCCTCGACGATACCGATCTCATGCGCGCGCTCATCGCCGCCAACGAGCGCGCGATGGGCACCAATATCGTCGATATGCGCGGCATCGCGATGGACCGGCTCGAGGCGCGGCTTGACCGGCTGGAGGAAACCCACCGCGCGGTGATCGCCGCGGCCTATGAAAACCTCGCCGGGACCAACCAGGTGCATCGCGCCGTCCTGCGGATGCTCGACCCGGTGGAATTCGAGGGCTTCCTGCGCGATCTCGATGGCGAGGTGGCCCATATCCTGCGCGTCGATGCGGTGCGCCTCGTGCTCGAATCGGTGCAGAACGACAATGACCCGGCGGTGCGGCGGCTGGGCGATGTGCTCTCGGTGGCCGAGCCGGGCTTTATCCGCAGCTATCTCACCGGCAGGCGCGACGCGCCCGCACGGCAGGTCACGCTGCGCCAGATCGACGAGGGCGACATGCGCGTTTACGGTCGCTGCGCGCCGCATATCCGCTCCGAGGCGTGCCTTTTGCTTGATTTCGGCTCTGACCGCTTGCCGGGGATGCTGGTGATGGGGGCCGAGGATCCGCACCAGTTCAGCCCGCAGCAGGGCACCGACCTTCTGGCGTTCTTCGCGGGCGTGTTCGAGAGGGTGATGCGCCGCTGGCTGTCGTGATCTCGGCTGCCGCGCAGGCGGCGCTGGCCGATTGGCTGGCCGCGATCAAGGCGCTTGACGGGGCCACCGATCACACCATCGACGCCTACGCCCGCGACCTGCGCGCGTTCCTTGCGTTCATGACCGCGCATCACGGGCAGGCGCAGGGCCTTGGTGCGCTGATGCGGATCACCACCGCCGATATGCGCGCCTTCATGGCGCATGAGCGCGGCACCGGGCTTGGCCCCCGCTCGCTCGCCCGCCGCCTCTCGGCGGTCAAGAGCTTCTACCGATGGCTCTCGGAGCGCGAGGGCGCAGAGCCGACGGCGGTGCTTTCGGCGCGCACGCCGAAATATCGCCGAAAGCTGCCCCGCCCGCTGTCGGAGGCGGGCGCGCAGGACATGCTCGAGACGCTGGAGACGCAGGCCCAAGCGCCGTGGATCGCCGCCCGCGACGTGGCGGTGGTGACGCTGCTTTATGGCTGCGGGCTGCGCATTTCCGAGGCGCTTGGCCTCAACGGCGCGGCGCAGCCCGTGCCCGAGGTGCTGCGCATCACCGGCAAGGGCGGCAAGGAGCGCCTCGTGCCGGTGATCGCGCCCGCGCGCAAGGCGGTGGCGGCCTATGCGCGTGCCTGCCCCTTTGCCATCACCCCGCGCGGCCCGCTCTTTTTCGGGGCGCGCGGGGGGCGGCTGGGGGCGCGGGCGGTGCAAAAGGCGGTGGCGCTTACCCGCGCGCAGCTTGGCCTGCCCGCCAGCGCCACGCCGCACGCGCTGCGCCACAGCTTTGCCACGCATCTGCTGAATGCTGGCGGCGATCTGCGCGCGATCCAGGAACTCCTCGGCCACGCCTCGCTCTCGACCACCGAGGCCTATACCGGCGTCGATACCGCCCGCCTGATGGAGGTCTATGCCCGCGCCCATCCGCAGGGACGCGGCTGACACTCACGCAACTGTCAGGTTCAATTTCAGTCGTTCTGTGCAAGGCTCCACCCCGGACGCCAATCACGTCACGTCATGAAACGGAGAAAGATCATAATGAAACGCCAGATTTTTACCGCCGCCGCCCTCGCCGTCAGCGTCATGCTCGGGCAATCGGCCGCCGCCAGCGAATGCAAGGCCGATGTCGAGGATCCGTTCGATCTCGACGAGGCGGCGATCACCGAAATCTATAGCTGCCTGTCGGACAAGATGGCCGAGGGCTATGCCAAGGAGGGCGACGCGGTGGGCACCGCCTATCGCAACTGGACCGTGACCGGCACCCGCCCGGCGGTGCAGGGCGCGCATGGCAGCCGCCTGCTTCTGACCTTTGCCAACGAGGCCGCCGCCGAGCAATACATGAAATTCGCCGAAGAGGATGTGGTCATGCCCGCAGGCTCGGTTCTGGCCAAGGAAAGCATCACCATCTCGACCAAGAACAAGACCGCGCGCCCCGGCCCGCTTTTCATCATGACAAAGGGTGAGGCGGGTGCCGCCCCCGATGCGGGCGACTGGGTCTATTCCGCGCTCATGCCCGATGGCAAGGAGATGAAGATCAAGCAGAGCTTCTGCCATGATTGCCATATCGCTTGGGAGGCGCAGGACATGTTGGCCTACCCGATGGAAGAGGTCCGCGTCTCCAACTGAGCGCAGGCCCCGACGATATCCCGCCCGGTCCCCCCGCGAGGGGGCCGGGTTTCGCTTTGCAAAACCTGTTTTCCTGCGTCATGGAATGGCCATGACACCGCAACTCCGCGCCCTGCTTGTCCATCTGCTTACTGCCAGCGGCGCGGTCTTTGCGATGCTCGCGATGCTCGCCGCCATTGACCGCGAATGGGAATTGATGTTCCTGTGGCTCTTGGTGGCCTTTGCCGTCGATGGCATCGACGGCCCGCTCGCCCGCCATTACGATGTCAAGACCAATGCCCCGGAATTCGACGGGGTGCTGCTCGATCTCATCATCGACTATCTCACCTATGTCTTCATCCCGGCCTTCGCGCTGTTCAAGTCCGACCTGCTGCCGGGCTGGACGGGATGGGTGGCGATCATCGTCATCACCTATGCCAGCGCCATGTATTTTGCCGATATCCGCATGAAAACGCTGGATAATTCCTTTTCCGGCTTTCCCGGCTGCTGGAACATGCTGGTGCTTGTGCTGTTCGCCATAGAGCCTGCGACCTGGATCATCCTCGCGCTGGTTGCGGTGCTGGCGGTGGCGATGTTCCTGCCGCTGAAATTCATTCACCCCATACGCACGAAGCGCTGGCGCTGGCTGTCGCTGCCGATGGCGCTCGGCTGGACATTCTTCGCGGGATGGGCGGCGTGGGTGCATTTCGACCCGCAAAGCTGGGCGCATTGGGGCCTTGTGGTCACCAGCATCTACCTCACGCTGGTTGGCATCGTGCAACAGATCGTGCCGCTGCGCGAGGATATCTGACGCGGATCGCGGCCCGCGCGAGGCTTTCGCCGTCATCGTCGGGGGGCGCGCGGCGTGGCGCGGGCGCTCATTCGGGCGTGGTGCCCAGCCTGACATTATCGCCCGCGCGCGTGGTCTCGACGGTGTAGCCCAACTCGCGCAACACGATGGGGGCGGCGGCGATCACCGCGCTGGCCACAAAGGCCGCAAGCATCGCTTTCATGGTCTGGCCTCTCCTCTTGTTCGGTGGCGCGCCGCAGATGGGCGACAAGATCGCCGCGCTCCTGCGGCGCGCTGATGCGCCAGCGCCAGAACGGGGCGGCGGTCGAGGGTGACATCGGCGATCCGCCCGCGCATCGGCCTATTCTGCCGGGTGCGCGGCCCGGTCGGGGGCAGGCGCGTGGCCTTTCTGCTGCAACTCTTCGAGCCACAGCCCGTGATGCTCTCGCGCCCATTGCTCCTCGACCTCGCCGGTGCCCATCGCATCGAACGCGCCCTCCATGCCCAGCGATCCGATATAGATATGCGCAAGGATGATCGCGGTCAGGCCAAAGGCCATGATCGAGTGCCAGAGCGTGGCAAGCTGCATCTCCCCGTGCGGGGCCAGCTTTTCCGGCAGCGGGCCGAGGCCCGCAAGCTGCGGCAACCCGGTCTGGTTGAGGATAGCAAAGGTCTTGGCGAACATCGGCAGCTCGAACGGAAACAGCAGCGACAGCCCCGAAGCCGAGATCGACGCGCCAAAGACGATGGTGGCCCAGAAGATGATCTTTGGGCCAGCGTTGAGCTTCCTGGCCGGCGGATGGACCCCCTTGGTGAAAATCCCGCCGCCCAAGGCCAGCCATTTGAGATCGGTCCGGTTGGGGATGTTGTGCATCACCCACATGACAAAGACCATCGCCAGCCCCAGCATGAAGGCCCAGGAAATGTTGTTATGCACCCATTTGGAGCCGGTCGCGATGGTCGAGAACGCTTCGTGCCCCACGAGCGGGATCACCACCATGCGCCCGAACAGCACCAAAAGCCCGGTGAGCGCCAGCACGATGAACGAGCCCGCCATCAGCCAGTGGCCGAACCGCTCTATCGCCTGAAAGCGCGTCATCGTGCGCCCGGTCTTTTCGCCGTCGATGCGGATTCTGCCGCGGATCACGTAAAAGAGCGCCAAAAGCGCCAGCGTGGCGCCCAGCAGCCAGGCGCCATAGGTGGCCAGCGGCCCCTTGCGGAACGCCAGCCATTTCATGCCGCCATCCTGAATGAGCACGCGCGCCTCCGGCCCGCCCGCCGACACTTTCACATCGCCGAGACCATAGCGCAGCGCGCACCACACCTCGGCGTCAGAGGCCCCGCCCGGCGTGCCAAGCTGGCCCGCGATGTCGGCGGCATTGTCGGGATTGCCGGTGGCCTTGCGGCGAAAGCTGTCGTCGACCTTCTCACCGCGCTGGCGGGCCAGGATATCGTCCAATGTCTGCGCGCCGCCGGTGGCCGAGCGATCGGGCGCAGGGGCAACGGCCCTGTCCTGTGCCATGGCAGGCAGTGCAAGCTTAAAACACAAAGCCAAGCTTAGAAATGCGCGCATGATGTCCTCGATCCAGATCTGGCAAGTCCGATTTCTTAAAAGGAAACCGGATCGGAAACTTTTGAAGTTTCCGATTGTGAACGGGCCGGTGCCAAAGGTCACGCGAACCTCCGGCACCGGCTTGGCCGCGATCAACCGCCGCTTTGCTGGCATGATCTTGCAGAGAGTGCACTTGGTCTCCTGCATCTGGGTCACACTGTCATAGCCATAGGTCTGGGCGGTGTTGGTCGCCTCGCCCAAGACATGGGGATCGGCCCCGGCGGGGTAGTTTTCCCGCAGGTCGCGCCCCTCGAAATGGCCGCCAAAGTGGAACGGCATGAAGGCCACGCCTTCGCCCACCCGATCGGTGACCATGGCCATGACCTTGACCTTGCCACCTTCCGGACCTTCGACCCAGACCTGTGCGCCGTCCCGCACGCCGAGATTGTTGGCGTCGCGCGGGTTGATCTCGACGAACATATCCTGCTGCAACTCGGCGAGCCACGGGTTCGGCCGCGACTCGTCGCCGCCGCCCTCGTATTCGACCAGCCGNNCGCCGCCGCCCTCGTATTCGACCAGACGACCGGAGGTGAGGATGATCGGATAGTCTTTCGCGAAGTCGTTCTTCTGGATCGAGGCATACATGGTCGGCAGACGCCAGAACTTGCGGTCCTCGTAGGTCGGATAATCCGCCACCAGATCGCGACGGCTGGTGTAGAGCGGTTCGCGGTGGAGCGGCACCGGATCGGAAAAGGTCCACACCACTGCCCGCGCCTTGGCATTGCCGAAGGGCGCGCATTCGTGCTTGATCGCCACCCGCTGGATACCGCCCGACAGGTCGGTTTTCCAGTTGGCCGCAGGGCCGCCCACCGCCTCGATGGCCGCGCGCTCGTCGTCGGTCAGGTCCGCGTCCCACCCCAGATCCATCAGCATCTGCATGATGAATTCGGGGTATCCGTCCTGGATATCGGACCCCGTTGAATAGACGCCCTCGGCCAAAAGGTTGTCGCCGTCGCGCTCCACGCCGAACCGCGCGCGGAAGGTAAGGCCCCCCTCGGAGACCGGCCTGGACATGTCGTAAAGGATATGCGTGCCCGGATGCTTCATCTCGGGCGTGCCCCAGCACGGCCAAGGCAGGCCGTAGGTATCGCCATCGGCTGGCCCGCCATTGGCGCGCAGCGTGGTGCGATCAAACCTGTGCTGGTTGGCCATGTGCAGCTTGAGCCGCTCCGGCNNGTCCAGGTGCCGCGGTTGATCTCGCGCAGCGTGTCTTCGATATCGGAGGTGACGCCGTCCTCTTCCAGCTTGATGTTGCGGAACATCCGGTCGTGAAAGCCGAACTTCCTGGGCTCAGGACCATTGATTTCCGCCTTGCGGCGTGATTCACGCTCCGCAAGGAGACCGATCAATGAGCAACCTTTTCTGGCTGACCGACGCTCAGATGGAGCGTGTGAAACCCTTCTTTCCCAAGAGCCATGGCAAGCCGCGTGTCGATGATCGGCGCGTTCTCAGCGGCATAATCTTCATAAATCGCAATGGGTTGCGGCGGTGTGATGCGCCGAGGGAATACGGTCCACACAAGACCCTATACAATCGTTGGAAGCGGTGGAGCGATATGGGGGTCTTCGCCCGGATCATGGCGGGTCTGGCGGCAGAGGGGACCGCGGTTACGACGCGGACTGGTTCATAGATGCGTTGAAAGACAAGGAGATAAAGCCCTGCATACCCGGTCGCAAGCAGCGCAAGTCCCCGGTGAAATACGACAAACGACGCTACAAGCGGCGCAACCGGATCGAGATCATGTTCGGACGGTTGAAGGATTGGCGCAGGATCGCAACGCGGTATGACAGATGCCCCAAGGTGTTCCTGTCCGCCGTCGCACTCGCCGCAACCGTGCTGTTCTGGCTTTGAATATCAATGAGTCTGGAGCCTAGACCGACGATACCGCCCCCTTGCTGCCCAAAATGTCCGCGCTGGTGGCCGAGGCCACCCTGCCCGCGCGCCCCAACAAAAGCGTTGATGTCACCTCCGAAGGGCTGTGCCTCATCATCGGCGGGGCCGGTGCGGCGCTGCCCCTCGGGGGCGATCACCTATGACGCGCCACCGCCCGACATGATCTTTCGCCGCATCCAGACGCTGGCCTCGGGCTTTGCGGATGTCTCGGTGCTGCTCTCGCCCACCACGGAACGCGACGCGCCCGAGCAGGAGGTTCCGCTGGCGCAGGCGCTGGCGGGCGGGCACCCGGTGCGCCTTCTGGATCTGTCGGACCCCGATGCGCTTTGCGACGCGCTTTACGATCAGGCCACGCCGCCGCCGCTCTCCGCGCCGGTCCTGCCCATGGGCAACCGCCGTCAGGTGGCACGGTTGGCCGCCCGCGCGCTCAATCCGGGGGCCGAGACCCTGCCCCTGCCCGCCGCCGCCCCCTATGGCGCGGTGCTGGTCAACGAAGACGCCTGCACGCTCTGCCTGTCTTGCGTGTCGCTCTGCCCCTCCGGCGCGCTGATGGATAACGAAGACAAGCCCCAACTGCGCTTTCAGGATGATGCCTGCCTGCAATGCGGGATCTGCGCCACGATCTGCCCCGAAAAGGCGATCGCGCTCGTGCCGCGCATGAACCTTGGCGACAGCGCGCTGACGCAGGTCGTGCTCAACGAGGAAGAGCCCTTTGCCTGCGTCGAATGCGGCGTGCTCTTCGGGTCGAAATCGACGATTCAAAGGATCACCGAAAAACTCGCCGGGAAACACGCGCTTTTCGCCACATCAGAGGCCGCGCGCATGATCCAGATGTGCGAGAATTGCCGCATCAACGCACAATTCAACGCCACCGACACCCCCTTTGCCGCAGGCCCGCGCCCCCGCGTGCGCACCACCGACGATTACCTGAGCAAGCGCAAGGATCACTGAACTTGGATCGGCGCGCCCAGATCGGCGGGGGCAAGTCCCCCGACATAGGCAAGGATCGCCTCGATCTCGTGTGGCGTGACCTCTATGGGCACGATGGCGGGCGGCAGGTGCGCCGCGAAGGGGGCGGTGACGCCGGTAATCTGGGTAAAGGCCGGGTGCGGCTTGAGGGCATAGAAGGTCTGGAATTGCGCCTCCCAATCGCTGAGCGTGCGCAGCACCGGAAAGGACGGGGTGGAGCCGATGCCCCCGCGCCCCTCGGGCACGATCTCGATGCGCAGCCCGGTCTTGAGCGAGAAACGCGGCAGCAGGTAATCGAGCAGCCCGCTCTCGGCCAGCACATCGGGCACGGCAAGGCGAAAGCGCCGGTCATCGGGCCGGTCATCGGCCTGCGCGGCAAAAGGCAGCAAGAGCACCACGCCAAGCGCGGCAAGGAGGTGGTGGAGTTTCGCGACGCGCCAGACCATACCGAAGCGTAGAAACAGGACTATATCCGCGTCAAGCACGCGATCACCGAAAAGGAGGCGACGATGAGCGACGATTTCAACATGTCCATGCGCAAATTTCTCAAACAGGTGGGCGTGACCTCGCAGCAGGCCATTGAGGAGGGCTTGCGCGCCAAGGGGGCAACCGCGGGCCAGGAATTCGAGGCAAAGATGGTGCTGACCGTCGAGGGGCTCGATATCGAGCATGTGGTGACCGGAACGATCAGGGGGCAGAACTGAGGTGGCGGTAACACGCGAGAGCGTCCTTGAGGCGCTGAAGAAGATCACCGACCCTGTGAGCGGGTCCGATATCGTGGCGGCAGGCGTGGTGCGCGCGCTCCATGTCGAGGGCAGCGAGGCGCGCTTCGTGCTCGAAATCGACCCGGCCCGCGCCAAGACCTACGAGCCGGTGCGCGAGGCCGCAGAGGCGGCGGCACGCGGCGCGGGGGCAACGAAGGTCTCGGCGGTGCTGACCGCGCATTCCGCGAAGCAGCCGCCCGACCTCAAACCCGCCCGCAAGGCAGAGCCGAAAGGGCCGCAGCGCGTGCCCGGCGTCGATCACATCATCGCCATCGCATCGGGCAAGGGCGGGGTGGGCAAATCCACCGTCTCGGCCAACCTCGCCTGTGCGCTGGCCGCAGAGGGGCGCCGGGTGGGCCTTCTGGATGCCGATGTCTACGGGCCAAGCCAGCCGCGGATGCTGGGCGTCTCGGGCCGCCCCGCCAGCCCCGATGGCAAGATCATCCTGCCGCTGCGCAACCACGGCGTTACCATGATGTCCATCGGCCTGATGGTGAACGAGGGTCAGGCGGTGGTCTGGCGCGGCCCGATGCTGATGGGCGCGCTGCAACAGATGCTGATGCAGGTGCAATGGGGGGCGCTCGATGTGCTGATCGTCGATCTGCCGCCGGGCACCGGCGACGTGTCGATGACGCTGGCGCAAAAGACGGAAGTGGACGGCGCGATCATCGTCTCGACACCGCAGGACGTGGCGCTTCTGGATGCGCGCAAGGGCATCGACATGTTCCAGCAGCTCAAGGTGCCGGTGCTGGGGATGATCGAGAACATGAGCACGCATATCTGCTCGAACTGCGGGCATGAAGAGCATATTTTCGGCCATGGCGGCGTGCGCGCCGAGGCCAAGAAACTCGGCGTGCCGCTTCTGGCGGAAATCCCGCTGCATCTCGATATCCGGGTGGCCTCGGACGGGGGCGCGCCCATCGTCGTGACCAAACCCGACAGCAAGCAGGCGCAAGCATTCCGGCAGGTGGCGCGCGATCTTGTCGGCATGGGCGTGGCATGAGCGCGCCCAGCCTTCCGCCGCTGATGTCGGGCCTTGCCGTGACCGGCGCGATCGCGGCCTTCGACAAGGCGCGCGCGATGGCGGCCCTTGGCTGCGACGCGGGGCTGGTGGTGCACAATGTCACCGAGCGCAAGCTTTCGGCGGCGCTGGTCATGGCCCCCGAGGTGCCGCTGGCGCAGGCCATGGCGATGCTGCCCGCTTGCGGCGTGGGGTTTCAGAACGCGTTGGGCGCGCTTGCGCCCCCCGAGGTGGCGGTGCATCTGGAATGGGCGGGCAGTATCCGCGTCAACGGCGCGCGCTGCGGGCGCTTGCGGGTAGCGGCGGGCGGCAGCGATCCGGCAGCCCTGCCCGGCTGGCTGGTGGTGGGGCTGGAGGTGCCGCTCATGTCCGAGACCGCGCGCCGCGGCGCCCCCCCCCCGACGAGACCGCCCTTCTGGAGGAAGGCTGCGCCGAGGTGGCCCCCCTCACCCTGCTCGAGGCCTGGGCGCGGCACATGCTGGTCTGGATCAACGCCTGGGAGGACGAGGGCCTGCGCCCGCTCCACGAGGCGTGGCGTGGCCTCGCCTTGGGCATGGGCGAGCCGCTCGGCCACGGCGGCGAGGCCGGCACATGGCTTGGCGTGGACGAGGATTTCGGCATGATCCTGCGCAGCGGCGACACCACCCGCCTCATCCCTCTCACGGCCCTGCTGGAGACATCGCAATGAAACTCGCCCGTGCGATCCATTTCGACGAGAGCGACATGCGCGTCTATCACAGCCCCGCGCGCACCGGCGAATGGTGCCTTTCGGGGGGTCGAATTCTCCAACCGGGGCGTGCGCGAAAGCTATCGCATGATCGCACCGCAGGGGGCCGAGCTTGATCTTGTGGCCGTCCACGGCGCGCTCGACGACTGAGGCGCGCCGCGCAACAAGCGTTGTGAAGGGCCTTGAGGAGACGTTCGCAGTCATGTGCAGAGCCGCGCGAGTGCCCGACCGCGGGTGGGCGCTGCAACGGCTGTGATCGTCACTTTATGGTGCCAAATACGTCAACGATTGTTCGGGGTGAGAGGTTGCAAAAGCGCCCGCCCGTCCGGGCGGTCGGGCGCTCGCGCGGCGGCGCGCAAGCGCGCCTTGATTCCGCGCGGGGGGCAAAATGCAGACGTCCCCTTCAGGCCAGAACCGGCCCTCGCGCAACGTCGGAAACGTGTGTCAGGTGCCGAACAACAGGTGCACGGCTCGCGACATCGTTCCGCCGCTCACGCCTGGCGCGCCCGAGGGCGCGCCCGCGCCGGTCACAATCCCGGATAGAGCGGGAAGCGCGCGCAAAGCGCGGCCACCTCGGCGCGCACCTTTTCCTCGACCGCGCCGTTGCCCTCCGCGCCATTGGCGGCCAGCCCGTCCACCACCTCGATGATCCAATCCGCGATCTGGCGGAATTCGGCCTCGCCAAAGCCGCGCGTCGTGCCTGCGGGCGAGCCAAGGCGGATACCGCTGGTGACGGTCGGCTTTTCGGGATCGAACGGCACGCCGTTCTTGTTGCAGGTGATATGCGCGCGCCCCAGCGCCTTGTCGACGATATTGCCGGTCACACCTTTGGGCCGCAGATCGACCAGCACCACATGGGTATCGGTGCCATGCGTCACGGTATCGAGACCGCCCTTGATGAGCTGATCCGACAGCGCCTGCGCATTGGCGATCACCGCCTTGATGTAATCCTTGAACTCGGGCCGCAGCGCCTCGCCGAAGGCCACCGCCTTGGCGGCGATGACATGCATCAGCGGGCCGCCCTGAATGCCGGGGAAAATAGCCGAGTTGAATTTCTTGGCCAGCGCCTCGTCATTGGTGAGGATCATGCCGCCGCGCGGGCCGCGCAGCGTCTTGTGCGTGGTGGTCGTGGCCACATGCGCGTGCGGGAAGGGGCTGGGATGCTCGCCCGCTGCCACCAGACCGGCAAAATGCGCCATGTCCACATGCAGATATGCGCCCACGCTGTCGGCGATTTCGCGCATTTTCGCAAAGTCGATCCGGCGCGGAATGGCAGACCCACCGGCAATGATGAGCTTGGGCTGATGCTCGGTGGCGAGGGCCTGAACCTGATCGTAGTCAATCAGGTTATCCTCGCGGCGGACCCCGTATTGCACCGCATTGAACCACTTGCCCGACTGGTTGGGTGCCGCGCCGTGGGTGAGGTGCCCGCCCGCATCAAGGCTCATCCCCAGAATCGTATCGCCGGGTTTCAAAAGCGCGGTGAACACGCCTTGGTTGGCCTGAGAGCCGGAATTGGGCTGCACATTGGCAAAGCCGCAGTTGAAGAGCTGGCACGCCCGCTCGATGGCGAGGGTCTCGGCGATATCGACAAACTGGCAGCCGCCATAGTAACGCCGCCCCGGATAACCTTCGGCGTATTTGTTGGTCATTACCGAGCCTTGCGCCTCCATCACGGCGCGGCTCACGATGTTTTCGCTGGCAATCAGCTCGATCTCGTCGCGCTGGCGGCCAAGCTCCAGCCCGATCGCGCGCGCGATCTCGGGGTCGCGCGAGGCCAGCGCCTCGGTGAAGAAACCGTTATCGGCCGTGGGCCGGTGTCCGTCATGGGGCATGGGATATCCTCCGCCAGAAGATGGGTTTGCCGATCACCTAGCCGAAAGCCACCGCCAAGGAAAGATCGCAAAGCGACACATCGTCCGTGCCACCGGCATGGCTGGTCTTGGGCGGCGAAGTGTGGTTCGATCCACGCCCAAACCACGAGGACGCCCGATGCCCCACAAGATCGCCTTTGTCGCCAGCGACGTGCCCAGCGCCCAGACCGCGCGCGCGGCCCTCGTTGCCCGCTTCGGCACCACGCCCGAGGCACAGGCCGATGTGATCGTGGCGCTTGGCGGCGACGGGTTCATGCTGCACACGTTGCACCGCACACAAGCGCTCGACACGCCGGTTTACGGCATGAATCGCGGCACGGTCGGGTTTTTGATGAACGATTACAGCGACACCGACCTGCCCGAGCGCCTTGCGCGCGCCGAGGAAGAGATCATCAACCCGCTGGCCATGCGCGCCGAGGCCAATGACGGCACCATCCACGAGGCGCTCGCCATCAACGAGGTGTCGCTGTTGCGCGCAGGCCCGCAGGCGGCCAAGCTGCGGATCGCCATCGACGGGCGGTTGCGGCTGGAGGAATTGATCTGCGACGGGGCGCTTGTCTCCACGCCCGCAGGCTCCACCGCCTACAACTATTCCGCCCACGGGCCGATCCTGCCCATCGGCTCGGATGTGCTTGCGCTCACCGCCGTTGCCGCCTTCCGTCCCCGGCGCTGGCGCGGCGCGCTCTTGCCCAAGACGGCCTGCGTGCGCTTTGACGTGATCGAGCCGGACAAGCGCCCGGTGATGGCCGATGCCGACAGCCGCTGGGTGGAAAGCGTGAACTGGGTCGAAATCCGCTCGCGCACCGACATCGCGCACCGCATCCTGTTCGATCCCGGCCACGGGCTGGAAGAGCGGCTATTGAGCGAGCAGTTTACATAAAGCGATCTGAGAAGCCCGGTTATCCACATATTTCGCCGCTGGATTCCACAAAACCGATCAGTAATGACCAGGCCGCGCAAAAGACAGCCCGGCCTCGTGGTCGTGCCCATGATCCGTGAACGCTGGCCCCTTTGGGCCGGGGGCGATCCGTCGGCATGGCGGTCAGCGGGCATGGCACTGGGCATAAAAGCGCCGATGTTATCCGATAACACCGCTGCGTTATTGCCTGTTTTGCCGCGCCGGGCGCATTATGACGACACCTGCACCACGCAGGTGTGCCACAGGACGAAAAGGACGCAAGGTCATGCGGGTAATGAACGCCATCAGGATAGTTCTTCTCGGGAGCCTGATTGTCGCGGGGGTCAGTCTTTATCCGGAACGGGAGTCAAACGCCCCCGATCCGGCATCGGTAACAAGTCTCGTCCCCGCCCCCGTGACGGTAACAATCCTGACCGCGCGCCAGTCCTGAGGCTCGGCTCTCTTCCTGCCCGGCGCGCCGTGCGAGCCACCCCCGCGCAGGTCATCCTGCGCGGGGGCATGTCGTCAATCCTTCGCCAGGCCAATGCCTTGCAGGGCGATCTTGATCTCGTCGAGGATCGCGGGATCGTCGATGGTGGCGGGCATCTTGAAGTCCTGCCCGTCGGCGATGCGCACCATGATCGCGCGCAGGATTTTCCCCGAGCGTGTCTTGGGCAGCCGGTCCACCACGACCGCGAGCTTGAACGCCGCCACCGGGCCGATCTGGTCGCGCACCAGCTTGACGCATTCGCGCGCGATCTCGTCATGGGGGCGGTTGACGCCCTTGGTGAGACACAAGAACCCCACCGGGACCTGCCCCTTGAGCGTATCCGCCGCGCCGATCACGGCGCATTCCGCCACGTCGGGATGGCTGGCCAGAACCTCCTCCATCGCGCCGGTGCTCAGACGGTGACCGGCCACGTTGATCACGTCATCGGTGCGCGCCATGATCCACAGATAGCCATCCTCGTCCTTCATGCCCGCATCGCCCGTCTCGTAATAGCCGGGGAAGGTGTCGAGATAGGATTTGCGATAGCGCGCCTCGGCATTCCACAGCGTCGGCAGCGTGCCCGGCGGCAGCGGCAGCTTGATGGCGATCGCGCCCAGCGTGCCGGGGGCCACCTCGTGCCCGCCCTCGTCGAGGATGCGCACATCATAGCCGGGCATCGCCACCGTGGGAGAGCCGACCTTGACGGGCAGCGCCTCACACCCCGCCGGGTTTCCGGCGATGGTCCAGCCGGTTTCGGTCTGCCACCAATGGTCATAGACCGGCACGCCCATCTTGTTGGTGGCCCAGTTGATCGTATCCGGGTCCGCCCGCTCGCCCGCGAGATAGAGCGCGCGCAGGCAGGAAATATCGTGTTTCGCCAGTTCCTTCGCCTCCGGGTCGTCGCGCTTGATCGCGCGCAGGGCCGTGGGGGCGGTGAAGAAGCTGCGCACCTTGTGCTCGGCAATCACCCGCCAGAACGTGCCCGCATCGGGCGTGCCCACGGGCTTGCCCTCGAACACAACCGTGGTGTTGCCGTGGATCAGCGGCCCGTAGCAGATATAGCTGTGGCCCACGACCCAGCCGACATCGGAGGCGGCCCAGAACACCTCTCCGGGGTTGACATTGTAGATGTTCTTCATCGTCCAGTTGAGCGCCACCAGATGGCCCCCGGTATGGCGCACCACGCCCTTGGGCGCGCCGGTGGTGCCGGAGGTATAGAGGATATAGGCCGGGTGATTGCCCTCGACCGGGACACATTCGGCGGGCTCGACCCCGTATTGAAAGGCATGCCAGTCGAAATCACGCCCCTCGATGAGCTTTGCCACCTCTTCCTCGCGCTGGAAGATCACGCAGAATTCGGGCTTGTGCGCGGCCTGCTCGATGGCCCCGTCAAGCAGCGGCTTGTAATGCACCACGCGCCCCGGCTCGATCCCGCAGGAGGCAGCGATGATCGCCTTGGGCGCGCAATCGTCGATCCGCACCGCCAGCTCGTGCGCGGCAAAGCCGCCGAACACGACCGAGTGCACCGCGCCGATGCGCGCGCAGGNNACCATCGGCATGTAGATGATGACGCGGTCGCCCTTTTCCACGCCCTTCGCGCGCAAGGCCCCCGCCAGACGGGCCACGCGCGAGCGCAGTTGCGCATAGCTGATCTTGTGCTTGATGCCGGTCACCGGGCTGTCATGGATGATCGCCGCCTGCGCGCCGCGCCCGGCCTCGACATGGCGATCCACCGCGTTCCAACAGGCGTTCACCAACCCGTCGGAGAACCATTCATAGAGCGGGGCGTTCTCGTCAAACAGCGCCTTCGAGGGCTTTTGTACCCAGTCGATCTTGTCGGCCTCTTCCATCCAGAACCCTTCGGGGTCCGCCAGCGAGCGCTCGTAAATCGCGTGATAGTCCATCCTTATCCTCCTCCGATCCGTTGCAATGGTGTTACGGATCGTGGGCCGCTGCGGCAAGCGTCGGGCGTGCAAGCGCGGCAGATGGCCGCGAAAAATTTGCAGAAATGGCCGATCTTGATTTGCAAATTGTTGCAACCCCTTGGAGGGAAGCGTGTCGAGCGCCTTACGCCCGCAGAGTTTGCAAACCTCTGCCAAGCGATGATTCTAGCCATAATGCGCCACCGGCGTGCCTGCGATGGCGGCCATGTTCAACAGGCCGCGCGCCGTGATCCCCGGCGTGACGACATGCGCGCGGTTGCCCATGCCCATCAGGATCGGCCCCACCTCAAGCCCGCCGGCCTTCATCTTGAGGATGTTGCGCACCCCCGAGGCGGCATCGGCATGGCCGAAGACAAGCACGTTGGCCGCGCCCTCCAGCCGGTTGCCGGGCAGCAGCCGCTCGCGCAATTCGGAATCGAGCGCGGCGTCGATGTTCATTTCGCCTTCATAGGCGAAATCGCGCGGCGCGCTGTCGAGAAGGGCAATTGCGGCGCGCAGCCGCTGCCCGGACCCCTTGGCCTGGTTGCCGAATTGCGATTGCGAGCAGAACGCCACCTTGGGTGTCAGGCCGAAGCGGCGCACATGGCGCGCGGCACCAATGGCGATTTCGGCCAGGTTTTCGGGCGTGGGGCGCGAATAGACATGGGTATCTGCGATGAAGAGCGGCCCGTCCTCGAGGATCATCATGCTGAGCGCGCCATGCGGGTGGTGCGTCTCGTCCTGGAGGAGCTGCGTGACATAATTGAGATGCCAGCGGAATTCCCCGAAGGTGCCGCAAATGAGGCAGTCGGCCTCTCCGCGCTGCACCATCACGGCCCCGATGGCGGTGGAGTTGGTGCGCATGACTGCCCGTGCGATATCGGGCGTCACGCCGCGCCGCGCCATGATCGAATGGTAGGTTTCCCAATAGTCGCGGTAGCGCGGATCGTTTTCGGGGTTGACGATGGTCAGGTCGCGATCGGGGTGGATGGTGAGGCCCGCGCGTTCGCATCGCATGGCGATGACCTCGGGGCGCCCGATCAGGATCGGCTGTTCCGTGGTCTCCTCGAGGATCGCCTGCGCGGCGCGCAACACGCGCTCGTCCTCCCCTTCGGCAAAGACGATGCGGCGCGAGGCGCTGCGCGCGGCCTCGAAGACCGGGCGCATGAGCAGCGCAGATTTGAACTGGCTCGCGTCAAGATCGGCCTTGTATTGGGCAAGGTCTTCGATGGGGCGCGTGGCCACGCCCGTCTCTATGGCCGCGCACGCCACGGCAGTCGAGACGACGCCGGCAAGGCGCGGATCAAACGGCTTCGGGATCAGGTAATCGGCCCCGAATGTCATCTCTTCGCCGCGATAGGCCGCCGCCGCCTCGGCGCTGGTGGTGGCGCGGGCCAGCTCTGCGATACCTTGCACGCAGGCCACCTGCATGGCGTCGTTGATCTGGGTCGCGCCCACGTCGAGCGCCCCGCGAAAGATGAACGGGAAACACAGCACATTGTTGACCTGATTTGGAAAATCAGACCGCCCCGTGGCGATGATCGCATCCGGCACCGCCGCGCGCGCGTCGTCGGGCATGATTTCGGGCGCGGGGTTCGCGAGCGCGAACACGATGGGGCGCGCGGCCATCCGCTTGACCATCTCGGGCGTGAGCACATTTGGCCCCGACAGCCCCAGAAAGAGGTCGGCCCCGCCGATCACGTCATCCAGCGTGCGCAGCTCCGAGGCCTGCGCAAAGGCCGCCTTTTCGGGGTTCATATCCACCTCGCGGCCCTCGTGGACCAGCCCGTGAATGTCGCACAGCCATACATTCTCGCGCTTGACGCCCAGCTTCAGCAGCATGTTGAGGCAGGCAATCCCCGCCGCCCCGCCGCCGGTCGAGACCACCTTGATATCCTCGAACCGCTTGCCCGCGACATGAAGCGCGTTGGTCGCCGCCGCGCCGACCACGATGGCGGTGCCGTGCTGGTCGTCGTGAAACACGGGGATATTCATGCGCGCGCGGCAGATGCGCTCGACGATGAAACAATCGGGTGCCTTGATGTCTTCGAGGTTGATCGCGCCAAAGGTCGGCTCCAGCGCGCAGACGATCTCGGCCAGCCGCTCGGGATCGGGCTCGTTCACCTCGATGTCGAAACAGTCGATATTGGCGAATTTCTTGAAGAGCACCGCCTTGCCCTCCATCACCGGCTTGGAGGCGAGCGCGCCGATATTGCCAAGGCCCAGCACCGCCGTGCCGTTGGTCACCACCGCCACCAGATTGCCCCGCGCGGTATAGCGGCGCGCGGTGGCCGGGTCGTCCCTGATTTCAAGGCAGGCCTCGGCCACGCCGGGGCTGTAGGCGCGCGACAGGTCGCGGCCGTTGGCCATCGGCTTGGTCGCACGGATCTCCAGCTTGCCGGGCCGGGGATACTCGTGATAGTCGAGCGCCGCCTGACGCTGGGCATCCTTCTGGCTGTCGGCGGGGCTGGTGGCGGGGCTGTCGATCATGGATGTTCTCCCGGCCCGGACGCGACGCGATCCGGCAATCGTTCAACGTTAAACCATCTCGATCCTAGCACGTCTCCCGCGAGGCGCAAACCCCCGCAACGCGGGCGCACCCCGCCCCGCAGCGGTGGCATTACGGCCCATCATCGGCGACAAAAGGCCCAATACCTGCGCCGCACCTGCGGGCAGACACAAAATAAGCCAATCCCTGTTTACTAAATGGCCAAAATAAGGCAACTTTCCTTCATGCTGGCCGAGGGGGGTTATATGTCTGGTTTTCGTTCGCTTTACCTCGCCGGGGCCGCCGGGCTCACGGTCGCACTTGGCGCGGGAAGCGCAGGCGCGCAATCGCTGCGCGATGTGCCGATGCCGGCGGAATTCCCGCCCTCTTCCTATTCCGGCACGCAATATGTCGACAGCGCCGGATGTGTCTTTATCCGCGCCGGGGTCGGGGCCAATGTGACATGGGTGCCGCGCCTGACACGCGCGCGCCAGCCGCTCTGCGGCTTTGCCCCGTCCCTCGCCAAGGCGGCCCCCGCCGCAGCGCCCCAACCCCAAACCCGCACCGCCGCCGCGCCTGCTCCGGCCCCGGCTCCGTCAACGCCCGCGCCTCGCCGCGTCGCGGCCCCGGCCCCGGCCAAACCCGCACCCGCGCCAAAGGCCACGGCCCGCGCCCCCGAGCGCGTCACCGTGATCGGCGCGCCAGTGACCACAGCGGCCACGTCGGCTCCGGCCACCCCGGTGCGGACGGCCCCGGTGCCGCGCGCCACGGCCACGCCTGCGCGCCACCTCGCGCCGCCTGACCCCGGTCGCACCGCCTGCGCCGGGCTGAGCGGCGTTTCGGCGGCCTATACCGTGCAGCACAACGGCGCGCCTGTGCGCTGCGGCCCGCAGGCGGCGCATTACGTCACCTATGCGCGCGGCGGCGGGGCCGTGCCGCCACCGGGCACGCGCGCCACGCCCGATACCGTGCCGCGCGGCACCTATGTGGCCCCCGCCCGCGTCTATGCCAGCCAGCAAACCAGCCTCGCGGGCATCTCGGTGCCTGCGGGCATGAAACCGGTCTGGGAAGATGACCGCCTCAACCCCCGCCGCGCGCATCAGACCTTCGAGGGCAAGGCGCAGATGGACCTGATGTGGACCAGAACCGTGCCGCGCCGCCTGATCGACCGGCGCACCGGCGCGGAGGTGATCCACAATTTCCCCGGCCTTCAGCCGCCCTTCACCAGCTTTGAGGCGCAGCGCGCCGCCGGGGTGACGGTGGCCACGCGTGGCGTCTATGTGCCCGATCCGGTCACCGTGGCCGAGGCGCGACGGGGCACCCCCGCCCCGGTCACCGCCGCGCCGCGCGTCTCGACCCGCTCGCTGCCCCCGGCGACGGCGACCGTGCAGGCCCCGCAGGCCCCAAAGGCGCATTACGCGCAGGCCGGGATTTTCGCGGATCAGGCGCAGGGCCGGGCGGCGGCGCAGCGCGTGGCCGGGGCCGGGCTTCCGGTGCGCCACGGCACACTTGATCGCGACGGGCGTAGCCTGTCGGTGGTGCTCGCCGGGCCGTTCGCCACAGAGGCAGAGGCGCGCGACGGGGTCACGCGGCTGCGCGGCATGGGCTTTGGCAATGTGCGCCTGAGGTAAGACGGGGCCTCAGCCCTGCCGCGCCATCAGCCGCGCCATGTCAAGCATCCGCGCGGAAAAGCCCCATTCGTTGTCATACCAGCCAAAGACCCGCAGCAGCCCGCCCACGGAGACCGATATCTGCGGCCCGCTCACGATCAGGCTTTCAGGCCGTCCGCGCAGGTCCGACGAGACCAGCGGTGCCTCGGTCCAGCCCAGCCAGGGATGGCGCGCGGCGGCCTCGCGCAGCATCTGCGCCACCTGCGCCGCCGTCACCGGGGCGCGGGTCTGCACCACCAGGTCGATGCACGAGACCGAGGCCGTGGGCACCCGGATCGCCCGCGCCTCGATCCGCCCCTTGAGCGCAGGCAGAACCCGCCCCGTCAGGTGCTGCGCGCTGGTGGTGGTGGGCACCATCGACAGCGCAGCGGCGCGGCTGCGCTCGGGCGCGCCGCGCGGCTTGTCCACGGTGGGCTGGCTGCCGGTATAGCAATGCACCGTCGTCATCTGGCCGCTCTCGATGCCGTAAGCGTCATCGAGCAGCCGCGCCAGCGGAGCCAGCGCATTGGTGGTGCAGGACGCATTCGAGACGATCCGCTGATCGGCCAGATCGCCCTCGTTGGCACCGATCACGATGGTGGTGTCGGCCTCATCCGAGGGGCCCGAGACCAGCACCCGGCGCGCGCCCGCGGCCAGCCCACGCTCGGCCATCGCGCGCGCACCCGCCATGCCGGTGCAATCGAGCACCACATCGGTGCCCGAGAGATCAAGCGCGCTCAGATCGCGCGCGGCATGAAACGGGATCGCGCGCCCGTCCACCACCAGCATATTATCGCCCTCGCAGGCCACATCGCCGGGCCAGGGGCCGAACACGCTGTCATATTGAAAGAGATAGGCGCAGGTCGCCAGCGGCTCGACCTCGTTGATGCAGACAAGCTCGAATTCCGGGCGCTCGCGCAAGAGGATGCGCAGGATCGTGCGCCCGATGCGCCCGAACCCGTTGATGGCGACGCGGATCGGGGGGTGAGTCATGGCGTGCTCCGGGTGCAAAGGTCAGTGAGGCTGAACTTGTCGCAGGGGGCGGGGCTTGGCCAGAGGTGAAACACAATTTGATCAAATCATTCGCCACTCAGAACCCATACCCAAAGCGCGCGATGTCCTCGGCAGCGATCTCGGCGAGGATGGCGGCGGTCGCGTCATCGTAATAGCGGCGATATTCGTCGCGCGCCGAGGCGTTGAGATGCGGCAGATCGAGGCGAAAGCCGAGATGCTCCCAAAGCGGTGCGGCATCGACCTCGAACTGTTCCAGCCGGATGTAGAGCGTGCAATATTCCCGCCCGTCGGCGGCGGTCATGTAGTGGCGCGCGGGTTGCGCGGCCCAGGCGGCGCGGGTCTCGGGGGCGCGGATGAATCCCTCGAAATCGAGCGCCCTGGCGCGCCGCACCATCGGATGATCGAAACCTTGCGCGCGCGCCCAGGTGTAAAAGCTTACCATCCGGTCCCAGGGGTTGCGCACCAGCGTGACGGTGAACATCGCCGCGATCTCGTCGGGGCTCAGCACCCCGTCGATATCCGCAAGCGTGGAATGTTTCCACAGCCGCCCCCGCGCCTGTGCGCGCAACGGCACCACCCGCCCGCGCCGCCGCCGCGCCTTGGGCGTGTCGCCGATCAGGATATCGCTTGCCGTGGCCCGCGCCTCAAGCGCGCGGGCCAACGAGGTGCCCCCGGTCTTGGGGATGTGAACGAAAATGTAGCCACGGTCGCGCGAGAGGATCATGGCGGCACTCTAGGGCAGGCCGGGGCGGCAGGGAAAGCGCTTCATCCACGTCATCCCCGGCACAGACCGACCCCACGGCACCGACCGGCGAGATCCCGGCGACACCTTCGCAACACCTGCTGCGAAAGATGCGCTTGAACCCGCGCCCACCGTCCCCATATTCGCGGGTGACGAAAGGAGACCTGCATGTCCGGATATCTGCGCACGGCCATTCTCATGGCGGCGATGACCGCACTATTTCTGGGGATCGGTGCCCTTTTGGGGGGCATGGGCGGCGCGCTCATCGCGTTGGTGATCGCGTTGGCGATGAACGCCTGGACCTGGTGGAATTCCGACCGCATGGTGCTCAACATGCACGGCGCGCGGCCCGCCTCCGGCCCCGAGGGCGCGGCGCTCGCGGCCCTGGTGCACGAGATGGCCGACCGGGCCGGGATGCCGCGCCCGGCGGTCTATATCATCGAGGGCGATCAGCCCAATGCCTTCGCCACCGGGCGCAATCCCGAAAACGCCGCCGTGGCCGCCACCACCGGCCTGTTGCGCAGCCTCTCGCGCGAGGAGATCGCCGCCGTGATGGCGCATGAGCTGGCGCATATCCGCAACCACGACACCACGATCATGACCATCACCGCCACCTTCGCCGGGGCAATCTCGATGCTGGCCAATTTCGCGCTGTTCTTTGGCGGCAACCGCAACAACGGCATGGGCCTCATCGGCACGCTGGCGCTGATGATCCTCGCGCCTCTCGGCGCGGCACTGGTGCAGATGGCGATCAGCCGGGGCCGCGAATACGAGGCCGACCGCGTGGGCGCAGAGATCTGCGGCAACCCGCTCTGGCTCGCCTCGGCGCTGGGCAAAATCTCCGGGCTTGCTGCGCGGATCGACAACGAGACCGCCGAACGCAACCCCGCCACCGCGCATATGTTCATCGTAAATCCGCTTCACGCGCACGCGCACGACCGGCTTTTCTCCACCCATCCCGCGCCGGAAAACCGCATCGCGGCGCTGCGCGAAATGGCGGGGCACGCGCGCCCGCGCGGGCCGTGGGCGTGACCCGGCCCGCCTGCGATCGCGCTTTGCCGATTTCCGGCAATCACGCCCGCCCCATCCCGCAGCCATTGCCATTGCGCCGGAAAACCGCCTAGAACACGCCTGTATCCAACGCGAAACAGGTGACCCAATGTCCAAGCCCATGCCTTTCTTCTCCAGCTTTCACGAGGTCGAAGAGGGTTGGATCGACTACAACGGCCATATGAACATGGGCTATTACACCGTGCTCATCGATCGCTGCGTCACCGAGGCCTTTATCGAAATAGGATTCGGCCCCGATTACCTCGCGGCACGGGGGCTGACGACCTACGCGGCCGAATTGCACATCCGCTACCTGCGCGAGGTCAAGCTTGGCGACCGCCTGCGCGGCAGCTTCCAGATTCTCGATCATGACGACAAGAGCTTCCACTTCTTCCAGGAGTTGCTCCACGAAGACGGCTGGTGCGCGGCCACCGGCGAGAGCCTGACGCTTCATGTGGACATATCCGGGCCGCGCGTCGCGCCCATGCCCGCCGATATCGCCGCGCGGGTGGCCGAGATAGCCCGCGCCCATGCCGCCCTGCCCCGACCCGAGGGCGTGGGCAGCCGCATCGGCATCCGCCGCAAGGGGTGAGGACGGCGGGGGCGCGATTGGCCTGAAGCGAACGTTGAAGTATTCCCCCGCGCGGAATCAAGGCGCGCTTGCGCGCCGCCGCGCAGCGCATCATATCGAATGACCGCTACAGGCCAATCGCCCCGCGCCTCATACCGGCTTTGCCTCGGGCTTGGGCACCAGAACGCCCAGAGGCCGCCTGACGGTCTTGCGCAGCCCCGGCCCGCTCGGGGCCTGCACCCGCTTGGTGGCCTCCACCATGAGCACGCCGCCCGCCGCCAGCACCGAGATGCGCGCGCCCATGCGCTCCCACATGCCGGCCGTGCGCCGCCAGAACGGCCGGTCAGAGGGCGGCTGAAACAGCGTGGTGGCGTGGTTCTCGGGCAGAAACCCGTGCGATTTGAGCTGTGTCTCGAGCTGCGTCTGGCTATAGGGCCGCCCGAATCCGAACGGCGTGCGATCCGAGCGCGACCAGAGCCCCGCCCGGTTGGGCACGATGAACAGCGCCGATCCGCCGGGGCCCAGCACCCGCCAGCATTCATCAAGCAGCGCGCCGGGCTGCTCGGATGTCTCCAGCCCGTGGACCACCAGGAGCTTGTCGATATGGCCCGTCTCCACCGGCCAGGAGGTTTCCTCGCACAGGACCGCGACATTGGGCATCCCCTGCGGCCAGCCGATCACCCCTTGCGGCGCGGGCATCAGCGCAATCACCCGCCGCGCATCGCCCAGATAGGGCCGCAGGAACGGCACCGCAAAGCCGAACCCCGCGATGCTCTGCCCGTGCCCCTCGGGCCAGAATTCGGCGATGCGCGCGCGCACAACCTTTTGCACCGCGCGGCCCAGCGGGTTGCGGTAATAGAAATTTCGCAGGTCCTGCACGTCGAGATGCATTGCAGTGCCGCCCCTGATCCGTCACTCTGAGGCTACCACCTCATCGCACCGGGGAACATAGCATGAGCCTGCAAATCCTCACCATCCCCTGCCGCGCCGATAATTACGCCTATCTCGCGAACGATCCCGCGACCGGGGCCACCGCCTGCATCGACACGCCCGAGGCCGCGCCGATCCTTGACGCGCTGGCGCGCACCGGCTGGCGGCTCACGGATATTGTGCTTACCCATCACCACCATGACCATGTCGAGGGGCTGGAGGAAGTGCTGGCCCAGGCCCCCGCCCGCGTGATCGGTGCCACCTCTGACGCCCACCGCCTGCCGCCGCTCGATATCGCGGTGGCCGAGGGCGACAGCGTGCGCATCGGCAACGAGACGGGCCGCGTGATCGACGTATCGGGGCATACGCTGGGCCATATCGCGGTGCATTTTCCCGAAAGCGCGGCGGTGTTCACCGCCGACAGCCTGATGGCGCTCGGCTGCGGACGGGTGTTCGAGGGCACGATGGAACAGATGCACGAAAGCCTCGGCAAGCTCGCGGCACTGCCGCCCGCGACGCTGATCTATTCCGGCCACGAATATACCGAGGCCAACGCCGCCTTTGCGCAGAGCATCGACCCCGACAACCCCCGCCTTGCCGAGCGCGCCCGCGAGATCGCCCGAATCCGCGCCGCAGGGTGGCCCACGGTGCCCGCCCGGCTCGATCTCGAACTGGCCACGAACCCGTTCTTGCGCGCCCATGATCCGGCGATCCGCGCGCATCTGGGGATGGCTGGGGCCACCGATGCAGAGGTTTTCGCCGAAATCCGCCGCCGAAAGGACAGGTTCTGACGCCCATGTTACGAACATCACGCGATTCCCCGATGAAAAGTGACGCGGTTTGATAAAAAACTTCTTGAAGACGGGGCGTCATCGACCAAACTTTAAGATATTGAGGCCAAGGTTGTCGGGGAGCAGTCCCGTCGGCCAAGATCAGAAGGAGCACCACCGTGCCTTCATTCTCGACCACACTTGAACAGGCGATCCATGCCGCGCTCGCGCTTGCCAATGCGCGGCGGCACGAATTTGCCACGCTCGAACACCTTCTGCTCGCCCTCGTGGACGAGCCCGACGCCGGCCGCGTGCTCAAGGCATGCAGCGTCGATACCGAGGAATTGCGCACGACGCTGGTGGATTTCATCGACGATGACCTCGCCAACCTCGTGACCGATATCGACGGGTCCGAGGCGGTGCCGACGGCCGCCTTCCAGCGCGTGATCCAGCGCGCCGCGATCCATGTGCAATCCTCGGGGCGCACCGAGGTGACAGGTGCCAACGTGCTCGTCGCGATCTTTGCCGAGCGCGAGTCGAACGCCGCCTATTTCCTTCAGGAACAGGACATGACCCGCTATGACGCGGTGAATTTCATCGCCCACGGCGTGGCCAAGAACCCCGCCTTCGGTGAGGCGCGCCCCGTCACCGGGGCCACGGAAACGGACGACGAAAGCGCCGGGAAACATCCCGAGACCGACGCCGTTGAGCAGGGCGATTCGGCGCTTGCGAAATATTGCGTCGATCTCAACGAGAAGGCGCGGCGCGGCGATGTCGATCCGCTCATCGGTCGCGATGCGGAGGTCGAGCGCTGCATCCAGGTGCTGTGCCGCCGGCGCAAGAACAACCCGATCCTCGTGGGCGATCCCGGTGTCGGCAAGACTGCCATCGCCGAGGGTCTCGCCCTCAAGATCATCGGCGGGGCCACGCCCAAGGTGCTGTCGGGCACCACGATCTATTCGCTCGACATGGGCGCGCTTCTGGCGGGCACCCGCTATCGCGGCGATTTCGAGGAACGGCTCAAGGCCGTGGTGACCGAGCTTGAAAAGCACCCCGACGCGGTGCTCTTCATCGACGAGATCCACACCGTGATCGGCGCAGGTGCCACCTCGGGCGGCGCGATGGATGCCTCCAACCTGCTCAAGCCCGCGCTTCAGGGCGGCAAGCTGCGCTGCATGGGCTCCACCACCTACAAGGAGTTCCGCCAGCATTTCGAGAAGGACCGCGCGCTGGCCCGCCGCTTCCAGAAGATCGACGTGAGCGAACCGACGGTCGAGGACGCGATCAAGATCCTCACCGGGCTGAAGCCCTATTTCGAGGATCACCACTCGGTGAAATACACCCATGACGCGATCCGCTCGGCGGTGGATCTGTCGGCGCGCTATATCAACGACCGCAAGCTGCCCGACAAGGCCATCGACGTGATCGACGAGGCCGGTGCCGCGCAGCATCTGGTGGCGGCGTCCAAGCGGCGCAAATCCATCGGCGTCAAGGAAATCGAGGATGTCGTCGCCAAGATCGCCCGCATCCCGCCCAAGAACGTGTCCAAGAACGACGCCGAGGTTCTCAAGGATCTCGAGGCCACGCTCAAGCGCGTGGTGTTCGGGCAGGACGATGCCATCGTGGCGCTTGCCTCCGCGATCAAGCTGTCGCGCGCCGGGCTGCGCGAGCCGGAAAAACCCATCGGCAACTATCTTTTCGCCGGGCCGACCGGAGTGGGCAAGACCGAGGTGGCCAAGCAGCTTGCCGATACCTTGGGCGTCGAGCTGCTACGGTTTGACATGTCGGAATACATGGAGAAACACGCCGTCTCGCGCCTCATCGGCGCGCCGCCGGGCTATGTCGGTTTCGATCAGGGGGGCTTGCTCACAGACGGGGTGGATCAGCATCCGCATTGCGTGCTCTTGCTCGACGAGATCGAAAAGGCGCACCCGGATGTGTTCAATATCCTGCTTCAGGTCATGGACCACGGCACGCTCACCGACCATAACGGGCGCAAGGTGGATTTCCGCAATGTCGTGCTCATCATGACCTCGAATGCCGGGGCGGCGGAACAGGCGAAATCCGCCATCGGCTTTGGCCGTGATCGCCGCGAGGGCGAGGATACCGCCGCGATCGAGCGGACCTTCACGCCCGAATTCCGCAACCGGCTTGATGCGGTGATCTCGTTCGGCGCGCTGCCGCGCGAGGTGATCCTCAAGGTGGTCGAGAAATTCGTGCTGCAACTCGAGGCGCAGCTGATGGATCGCGACGTCACCATCGAACTCACCGAGGAAGCCGCGAAATGGCTCGCCGATGCAGGCTATGACGACCGGATGGGCGCCCGCCCGCTCGGCCGCGTGATCCAGGAGCACATCAAGAAGCCGCTGGCCGAGGAGTTGCTCTTTGGCAAGCTCGCCAAGGGCGGGGTGGTCCGCGTCGGCGTTCGTGACGGCAAGATCGCGCTCGACGTGGAAGGCCCCATCGCACGCCGCCTCTCGGGCAAGAAAAAGCCGCCGCTGCTCACCGCCGAATGAGACCGGCGGCGGCGGGTCTCGCGCTGGCGCTCTGCGCCGCGCGCCCCGCCGCCACCGCGGGCCGCCCCGGCCAGCACGATGACGCCTGCGGCCTCAAGAGCCGCGACGATCATCGCGGCGTGGATTTCATGCTCCCGGATTTCGCGGCGATGGAGCGGCGCGTCGCGGCCCTCACCGTGTCGTCAGCTTCAACTCGATCCGCCGGTTCTGCGCGCGCGCCGCAGGCGTGTCGGCGGGGTTGATCGGCTGGTATTCGCCATATCCATTGGCCGAAAGCCGTCCAGGCGGAAATCCAAGGCCGTCCACCAGATAGCGCACCACCGACAGGGCCCGCGCCTGGCTCAGCTCCCAGTTATCGGCAAAATCCTCGCCCCGCGTGATCGGCACGTTGTCGGTATGGCCGTCCACCTGCAAGACCCAGTCGATGCCTTCGGGGATTTCGCCGATCACGTCGCGTAAAAGCCCCGCGACCTTGGCAATCTCGCCCTCGCCCGCCTCTGACAACTCCGCCTCGCCGGGGGCAAAGAGCACCTCCGAGGAAAACACGAACCGGTCGCCGACGATCCTGACGCCGTCGCGCCCGCCCAGAACCTCGCGCATCCGCCCGAAGAAATCCGAGCGGTATTTCTCGAGATCCTCCTTTTCCGCCGCCAGCCGCTCGGCCTCGGCCTCAAGGAGCCGCGCGCGCTCTTCCTCGGCCTGCCGTCGGCGGCGCTCTTCGGCGGCCACCCGCGCCAGCGCGGTGTTGAGCTCGTTGCCGAGCGATTGCAACTGCACCTCGGCCTCCGCCTCGCGTGCCTTTGCATCATCGAGCAGCGCCTGAAGCTCGGAGAGTTGCGTGCGCAGCGCCGCCACCTGAGCATTGAGCAGCGCCTGCTGGCGCTGCGCCTCCTCCGAGACGGCCTGTTGCTCGGCCAGCGTCTCGCGGGCCTGCGCCAGAAGCGCCGCCTGCCGCTCTGCCTCGGTCATTTTCTCTGCCGCGCGGGCCTCTGCCGTGCGTTGTGCGGCCAGCGCCGCGATGAGCCGCGCGCGCACCTCCTCGGCATCCGCGCGCGCCGCCTGCGCCTCGTCGGTGCGCAACAGCGCCTGCGCGAGGGCGGCGTCAAGATCGGCCTTTGCCGCCTCGGCCGCCGCCAGCAACGTCAGCGTCTCCTCTGCCCGCGCCCGCTCTTCTTCCAGCGCCAGCGTCATCGCCGTAAGCTCCGTCTGCGCGCCTTCCAGCCGCTTGCGCAGCGCCGCCGCCGCCTCGGCCTCGGCAAGGCGCGCGGCCTCTTCCTCGCTCAATTTATTCTGGAGCGTGGCCACCTCCTGCCCGAGTGCCGCCTCCGCCTGCTGCGCCTCGGCATTGCGCGCGCGCAGATCGGCGATGAGCGCCTCGAGCGCCTCGCGCCGGGCCGCAGCGAGCCGCGCCGCCTCGGTCTGCGCGTTCACCTCGTCGCGCAACCCCGCCAGCGCGAGGGTGAGCGCGGCCTGCTCGTCGAGCAACTCTGCGCGCTCGCTGGCAAGACCGGCGGCGCGCGCCTCTGCGGCGTCGCGCTGCGACAGAAGGCTTGCCACCTGCGCCTCGAAGGACGCGATGCGCCCCTCCGCCGCCGCCAGCGCCTCGTCCTGCGCCATGCGCTCGGCGCGCAGCGAGGCGATCGTCGCGGCCTGTTGCTCGGCACGCGCGCGGGCATCGCCCAGCGTCGCGGTCAGAACGCCCACCCGGTCTTGGAGCGTGGCGTTGCGGTCCTCGGCCAGCCCCAGCGCCCGCGACAGCGCCGCCACCTCTGAAGACAGCGCATCAAGCTGGCTGGCCTGCCCGCTGATCTCTTCGCGCAGCACGAATTGCACCACCATGAAGATCGTCAGCACGAACATCAGCACCAGCAAGAGCCCGGTCATCGCATCGACAAATCCGGGCCAGATCGCGCTTTGGAACCGCGCGCCGGTGCGCCGTGACAGGGCCATTTCAGCCGCCCTCGCCGGACCCGGCCGGCGGCTCGCCCGCGGCATCATCCCCGCGCGGCACCACCGGGCGCACCGGGCGCGGCGTGGCCCCGCGCGCCTGCCCCATGAGCCGCGTCAACGCCGCCAGATCGGCGCGCAATTCGGTCATGGTTTCCTGCCGCCCGGCGCTGATTTCTTCAAGGATGCGCAGCATCTGCACGTCGATCGAGCGCAGCCGCATCCGGCTTTCGGCGTCAAGCCCCTCGCTGGTCTCGCGCGCCTCGATCGCCTCGGTCAGCCGCTCCTGCCCCTCGGCCACGCGCATCAGCGCCACCTGCACCGGGTTCTGATCGCTCATCCGGTGGGTCAGCCGCTCGATGGAATCCGCAAGCACGCCCAGTTTCTCGTCCGTGACGGCGCGGGCCATCTCGGATTGCGCGAACAGGCCCTGAAGCGTGTCCATCTGCTCGGCCATCTGCTCGGCCATCGCGTCGAGCAGATGGGCCACGCCGCCCCCCTCGCCCTCGCCCTCGGCATAGCCAAGCCGCGTGATGGTGGAAATCCACTCTTCCAGCTCGCGGTAAAACCGGTTCTGCCCGTGGCCCGCGAAAAGCTCCAGAAGCCCCACGACAAGCGAGCCGGAAAGGCCCAGCAACGACGAGGCAAAGGCCACGCCCATGCCGCCCAGTTGCGCCTCGAGCCCGGTCATCAGCCGGTTGAAGATATCGACGCCTTCCTCGCCCGGCTGCGGCGCAAGGCTGCGGATCGTATCGACCACCGCCGGTATGGTGGTGGCAAGCCCGTAGAACGTGCCCAGAAGCCCGAGGAAAATCAGCAGGCTGACGATATAGCGGGTGATCTCGCGCGCCTCGTCGATGCGCTGTGCCACCGATTCGAGGATCGAGCGCGCCGAGGTGGAGGCGATCTGCATCCGCCGCCCGCGCCCGCGCAGCATCGTGGCCAGCGGTGCCAGCATGGCAGGCGGCTGCGTCATCTCGTGGCCCGGCACCTCGGCGGCAAAGCCCTCGATCCAGCGCGCCGAGCCGATCAGTTGCACCACCTGCCAGAAGGTCGCGATCACGCCCAGAACGAAGACGAAGAAGATGAACCCGTTGAGCCACGGATTGGCCTCGAAGACCGGCATCACCCGTGGCAGCGCCAGAACCGCCCCCGCCCCGGTCAGCGCCAGCACGATCAGCATCAGCACGATCTGCCGGTAGGGGGTGGAAAACTGCGGCTCGACCTCGCGGTCCGGCTGGCCCATCTGGACGCTCCCGACACGTTGATTTATGCGCTGCACCCTACGCCGCCCGTGCCCTCAAGCCAAGGCTTATCCACACAAGGCCCGCACCCGGCGCACCAGCCAGTCCAGTTCGCGATCACCAAGGCCCAATTCGCGCAGATGCGCATCGGTATTGTAGAGATAATCGGTATTCGGGCCGCGCCCGCCCTGCGCGCGCGCGATGATCTGCGCCTGCTCCTCAAGGTCCAGCCCGCCGCAATATTGCACATGATCGGGATCGACCACATAGGTCACCGCCTCGACCTCGCGGCCATCGGCCAGCGTGACGGGCAGCCGCGCCTCGAGATAGGCCGCCGAGATCAGTTCGCGCTCGCGCAAGTAGGCCAGCACCTCGTCCGCGCGCTCTGGTGCGGCGCGCAGCGCCACGCCGGAGCAGGCGGTATCGGGCGCGCGGTCGAGCGCCAGCACCAGCCCCGGTGCCTCGGGCGTGCCGCGATGGTGGATCGAACGCATACAAAAGCTGCGCCGGTAGCCCGGCAGCCGCGCGATCACCCGCTCCACCGTGTCGAATCCCGGATTCCACACCAGCGAGCCATAGCCGAACACCCACATGCCTTTTCTCCTGTTCCTCGTGTCCTGCCCCCTGTAAACACCCTTCGCGAGGGGCATGAAAGGGGCAAGCCATGCGCGCAATTCTCGCCGTGATCGTGATCGCCGCCGGGCTTTGGGCAGGCTACTGGGTCATCGGCAGCCGCACCACGCTACAGGCCTTCGAGGCGTGGCTCGATGCGCGCCGCGCACAGGGCTGGGTGGCCGAGACCACGGCGCTTGACGTGCAGGGATTTCCCAACCGTTTCGACGTGGTGTTCAAGGGGCTGATGCTGGCCGATCCTGCCACCGGGCTGGCATGGGAGGCCCCGCACTTTCAGATCAACGCGCTCAGCTACCGGCCGAACCACGTCATCGCGGTCTGGCCCGACAGCCAGCGCATCGCCACCCCGCAGGAAAAATTCCACCTCGACAGCCGCGACATGCGCGCCTCGCTGGTGATCGCCCCCGACAGCGCGCTGGCTCCCCGGCGCATGACGCTCACCGCAGATGTGCTGCGCATCACCCCCGAGGCACGGCCCGGCGAGATCACCGCGCTCTCGGCCCTCGGCCTTGCTGCCGAGCGCGAGGAAGGGACCGCCTATCGCCTTGGCCTGCGCGCCGAGGGGCTGACCCTCGCCGCGCCCGCGCGCGCGCGCCTTGACCCCGAAAACCGCCTGCCCGACCGCATCAGCGGCTTTTCCGCCGATGTCACCGCCACTTTCGACAAGCCCTGGGATCGCAGCGCCATCGAGCGCGCCCGCCCGCAGCCCACCCATATCCGCCTGCGCCTTGCCGAGGGGCGCTGGGGCGATCTGCATCTTCAGGCGGCGGGCGAGGTGGATGTGTCGCCCGAGGGCTGGCCCGAGGGTGATATCGCGCTCAAGGCGCGCAACTGGCGCGAGATCGTGACGCTCCTGCGCGTGGCGGGCGTTCTGCCCGAGAGCCTCGCCTCGAGCGTGGAATCGGGGCTTGGCATGATGGCGCGCATGGCCGGAAATCCCGATACGCTCGATATTTCCCTCGGGTTTGGCGGCGGGCGGATGTGGCTTGGCCCCGTGCCGCTTGGCCCCGCGCCGCGCCTGCGGCTGCGCTGAGGGGCAGACCGGGCTGTCACGCGACGGGCCCGCCTGTCTGCGTTTGGCCTTGAGCGGTCATTGGGGTCT